>WLKU01000064.1 GCA_009701105.1 Actinomycetota bacterium
AGACACTGCTGTCTACCCTCAATAGGGTCGCCATGAACACCAAACCACTGATTGACTGCTCGCACGTTTCGTGCACATATGGCAATGCGCCTGTAGTTGATGATGTTTATCTGCAAATCAATCGCGGAGAATTCGTTGGGATAGTTGGGCCCTCTGGTTCGGGCAAAACAACTCTGCTCAATGCAATTATGGGATCCCACCCTGTTGCACACGGCTCCATCACGCTGCAGCCTCACTTGACAATTGGTTACGTGCCACAAGTCGAAACTGTCGACTGGTACTTCCCTGTCACTGTTGAAGAAGTAATTGCAATGACTCGCACAAAAACTAGTTGGTGGCCACGCATCACCACTGACGAACGCGCAGCAGTGCGCGAAGTGCTCGGTCAACTCGGCATTGCCGATGTTGCCAACCGACATATCCGTGAACTTTCCGGCGGTCAGCAACAGCGAGTCTTTTTGGCACGAGCGATGTTTAGCCAGCCAGATGTTTTGATCATGGACGAACCAACATCTGGTGTCGATGTGCGCACACGTCACGAGATTTTGCACTTGCTTGCCGATCTGCACGAACAGGGCCTAACGATTTTGCTCACCACCCATGATCTCAATGGTTTGGCCGCCCACTTGCCGCGCCTGGTGTGCTTCAACAAAAAAGTTATTGCAGATGGCAATCCACGCCAAGTGCTTACTCCACAAGTTCTCGAACAAACATATGGTGCACCGATGGAAGTACTCGAGCACGGTGGCATGCCACTCGTAGTTGATCACGGTCGTGTTGCTATGCGAGGTGAAGGCAAATGATTCTTGCACTAGACCTGATGGAACCGTATGGATTTCAGTTTTTTAGACACGGACTCGTTGTCGCCACCATCGCTGGCGCTCTGTGCGGACTTCTCGGAGTATTCGTGGTGTTGCGCGGCATGAGTTACATCGGCCACGGACTATCGCATGCCGTATTCGGCGGTGCCGCAGCCAGTGCCGTGTTGCGCATCAATTTTTTTCTGGGTGCCGGTGTATGGGGCATCATTTCTGGTTTGCTCATTGCTCGCGTAGCACGACGACGCGTGCTCGGTGCTGACGCAGCCATCGGTGTTGTAACTACAGCATCATTTGCACTTGGTTTGGCATTGATGAACCGCTACGGCCAGGCCGGCAAGAGCATCGAAGCCGTACTGTTTGGCAGCGTGCTCGGCGTGCAGATGGTTGATGTTTACGCAGTTTCAGGCGTTGCTCTACTCGGTCTGGCTGTTGTGGTGCTTGGCTATCGCAAGTTCTTGTTTTCCACATTTGACCGCGACGTTGCGCAAGTAAGCGGAGTAAATGTTTCTGCCGTTGAAGCAGGACTACTTGCAATGCTTTCGCTCACCATCTTGGTCACGATGCGCGTCATTGGCACATTGCTGATTTCGGCACTGTTGGTTATCCCTGCAGCATCGGCACGCATGACCACCAACAGTTTTGCTCGCATGTTGTGGATCTCACCGATCATTGGTGCTTCAACTTGCTTCGCCGGAATGAACCTCAGTTACTTTCTAGACACATCGGCGAGTGCAACAATCATTTTGCTCGACGCATTGGTGTTTGTCGTTGTTTACGCAATTGCGGGCACGCGCAACCGTATGAAGATGGCCTCACTCGGCCATATCTAGCAATCAGTTTGCTTCAGGGTTAAACACAGCAAATCCAAGTTCGCTAGCAGCGCGACAGAGTTTTGCATCAGAGCTTCCAAACATCTCTGCATTAACCGCAACAGCAGATGCCAAATGAATTGCATCGAGCGATCGAAGCCGTGTGGACTCAGCGATCTCGCAGGCAGACTCTGCAACCTGCTCAGAAATCTCTACAACAGTCAAACGGGCCCACAGGTTGTCAAATGTTTGCACAATAATTTTGCTCTTCTGTGTCGTAATGCGTCCATCCAGTTTTCCACGAGCGAGTGTTGCTCGTGCTTCAATGCGTAGTAGTCGTGAAGAAATCAGTACCGGATCACTATCCCACAGCATTTGAGATTGCGAGGTTCCCTGCTCATCAAACAAAAGCTTCAGGAAAAGCGAAGAATCGATGTAGGTGATCACTCGCTTCGCATTTCAATTAACAGCTCGCTCATTGATCCATCAATTTTTATTGGCTTGGGTCGTGGTCGAGTTGCATCAAGTGGGGGCTTCACAAGTCCAGCATCTATGAGCAGTTGTAGTTGTTGATGCGACTTGTCGAGAGAAACGAGTTTGACCACAGGCTTACCGTGCTCAGTCACAATGACCTCCGAACCGTGCTGCACCAAGTCGATGTAATGACTGAGTTTGCTTTTGAGTTCGCGAACACCAACTTCTACTCGTTGATTTTTGACGCTTTTTGCCATATCTAGATTGTAGACACATTAGTTTCTTATTTGTAACTACATTTTTAGCCATACCTACATGTGTGCGGCAATGGTCTATTTGCGAAAGCCCCATTCGGCGCCTTGTGGCGTGTCTCGCACTTCCACGCTGATCTCGGCCAGCCGGTCACGAATCATGTCTGACAGGTCAAACCGTTTGTCTGCCCGAACCTGAACTCGCAAGTCGAGCAGCACTTGAACAAAAGGCCCAACCACTTCGCGCGGGTCACGCAAACCACCAGTTGCCGCACCGGCAAGCCGAGTGATCATGCTGCGCAATACGGATCTCGCATAATCAGCATCGTCGCTTTGCATTGTGTCGGCCGACCAACCTGCAATGGCGTCATCCAAATCGAGTGCAGCACGCGCTGCGGCATCTGCATCACCAGCAGTAATCGCTTGAGCAAAAGCATTGTTCAGTCGCTCCGTTGCTTGACGCAAATTGCTGTCAAAAGTGTCGGCAGGTTTCGTTGCAGCATCGCTCGTTGCGGTATTGCTAGCCACCACCGAGGGTGCACCAGTTTTGATACCTACAGACGGATTACGCAGGCGATCAAGTGGCAACACTTCACCACTTGCAATCTCGGTCGACACACCCTTCACGCGAATAGTGAGCACGCCCTTGCCCACCACAGTTGCGGTCTGCGCATCAATATCAATCACCACACCTGTGTGTTCGTCTACACCCAACACATAGACATCGTCGGGTAGCTCACGTTCGAGCATCGAGAGGCGACGTTCACCCATGTAACAAAAGCGGGTGTCGTGGTGACCACCTTCGGCGTTGTTGTAGTGCGGAATAAGTGCAGCGTTAATTCCAATCTCGCCAAGAATATTGAGACCTTCAAGCCAGCGTGGCTCTTCACCAACTTTGTAAATCTCGTAGACCGGCAACGTGAAGCGACCGAGCGTCAGTGCAGCAGCCGATGCAAATGTGACGATGCCACCATCGCGGAGTTTTTTGGTGAGCAAGCCTGCAAGCGGAGTACCCGCCCATTGACGCAATGCATACGTTGGCGAGCCGGGCCCTGCAAAAACATATTGTGCATCAGCAACTAATTGCAGTCCGCGCTCAACAGCAAGTGCGTCGGCACCGATCATTTGTGTAAGGCCAGCAACATCAAGCGCGATATTGATACTGGTCTTGAAATACTCAACAGCTTTTGTCGCAAGTTCTGGCGCATTTTCTTGAAATCCATACGGAGTGTCGAGCAATGTTGCCCGCGCAGGCTTTGGCAACTTTGCTGTCAGCATGCGGTGAGTCGTCACCATGGTTGGCGCTGTCTCGCCAGAACCCATGATGGTCAAGATGCGAGGAAGTGTCATGAAAAGAATCCGTCTGTTATTGCTGCATGCACAACTTCGGCAAATCGAGAAGGGTGTTGGGCATGCAGATCGTGGTCGGCTGGGCTAAACCATTCAACCCGCACATTCGGCACTAACTGCACAGCGTGCTCAACGGCACTTCTTTTTGTTTCAGCAAATACGCCGCCCGGCCCCTCGGCCGGCACAAACAACACGGGTACTTTGATGTCGCTATATAAATGAGTCGGTTTGTGCTCCCACAAACCACGCAACACCAACATGTGGCGCTCAAGAGTGAGCCATGGCTTAATTGTGCCGTCGGGTAGATGCTCCATGTTTGCCATCGCACCATCGATTCCAGTCTGTGGCCAATCGGCATGCGCTGATTGCATATAAGCACGCATCTGTTTTGCTGGTGTGCCAATCAAATTTGGTGGACGCAAAGCAACAGCACATGAATCCCAATTGGCAAAATTGTTTTGCAATTCCAAGAACCCACCGTCGACCGGCACCACTCCGCTCACAAGGTGCGAATACTTATGTGCAAGTTCAATAACGACGTTTCCACCCCACGATTGCCCACACACAACCGGCATCCCATAACCCCGAGGTGCGATTGCGACCAACAACCCGGCCAAATCTTCGGTGACCGAACTCATGTCGTACCCATCTTCGGGTTTGTCACTTAAGCCGTGCCCACGCAAATCAATTGCGATCACTGGATGCCCGAGTTTTACGAGTGCAAGCGCCGCGCCTTCCCACAACATGGCGTTGGATGCGAGGCCGTGCACCAACACAATTGGCTTACCCAAATGAGTTGCTGGGTCTCCCCACTTCACCGCTCTTAGGCGCAGTCCCGTGCCAGTGGCAATAAGTTCGCTCAATGGCAATCCATCATTCATGCCTTTCACACTACGCTTCACCATTGATGTCACTCAATGTCCTGCTCATCACATTGGATCAATTTCGCGCAGACTGTTTGTCTGTTGCAGGACACCCGCTTGTCAAGACACCCAATTTGGATCGCCTCGCCAAACAGGGCGTGCGGCTCACCAAGCACTACAGCCAATGCGCACCATGTTCACCTGGTCGCGCCAGTTTGTACACGGGCATGTATCAAATGAATCACCGTGTCGTTGCTAATGGCACCCCTCTAGACAGAAGTTTTGACAACGTTGCGTTGCTCGCGCAACGCGCTGGTTATGCACCAGCACTTTTTGGTTACACCGATCAAGCGATTGATCCGCGTGACGCAACAGGGCCAGACGATTGGAGGCTCAACTCGTTTGAAGGCGTGCTGCCTGGATTCGACTGCAAGCTTTTTATTCCCGAAAATCATGAGTTGTGGATTGAGCACTTGCGAGCAAATGGTTTCGATGTTCCGACGGATGCTCAACATGTTCTCAAGACCGAACCAGAGCGCCCAGCCGAGTTTGGAATCTCTGCATTTCTGACCGATCATTTGCTTGCATGGCTCGATCAACAAAATGGTCCATGGTTTGCACACGCCAGTTACTTGCGGCCACACCCACCATTTGCAGCTGCTGGCAAGTGGTCGACTGCATACGACCCAGCCGATGTCGAGTTACCAATTCCCCACGGCGATGATCTTCACCCTTCGCACGAAATGTTTTTGCAACTTCCCGATGCTTCTGCGCCACTTGACGAGGCGGGAAAGCGGCACATGCGTGCGCAGTATTACGGAATGATCAGTGATGTTGACGAACAACTTGGTCGCGTGTGGGACAAACTTGCCGAGTTGGGCATGTGGGAGAACACGATGATCATCATCACCGCCGATCACGGCGAACAGCTTGGCGATCACGGTCTCAAAGAGAAGCTCGGCTTCTTCCCGCAGAGTTATCACATACTCGGACTCGTTCGTGATCCGCGAAATAGCAAACAGCATGGAACTGTTGTCGACAAGTTCACAGAAAATATTGACATTCTTCCAACGATCGCCGATGCACTCGATCAACCTGTTCCATTGCAATGCGATGGACTTCCCCTCACACCATTTCTCACTGGCACAACTCCGGCAATCTGGCGCGATGCGGCGACGTGGGAATACGATTGGCGCTCAGTGTTTATTCGTATGGGTTCGCGCGAGTGGCCGTGGGATCAGCGACTTGAGCAACAACATCTTGCTACTCGTTGTTACGACGATCGCGCTTACGTGCAGTTTGGCAACGGTTCATCGTTGTCATTCGACCTCGCAGTTGATGCAACATGGCGCACATACAGTCATGACCTTGCGAAAACCTTGGCGATGGCACAAGACATGTTGGTTTGGCGATCACGACACACCAATCGCAAACTTTCAGGAATGTTGATAGAGCAAGGTGGCATTGGTGAGTGGCCCACCGACGTTCCTTGGCGCGCATAAATACATCAACACAGATTCCCTAGTGAACAATGCCACGGGATTGTGATCAGACAAAATAGGCATGCCTGACTAACATTCAACTTGTTCATACGCAAGCCCCGCTTGCATTATCCCCCCCGAAAGAATCCCCCTCATGTTGATTCGTCTTGCTCGTTTTTCCGTACGTCGCCGTCGACTGATGATTGGATTTTGGTTGCTGCTCGTCATTGCTTTAGGTGCAATCTCAAATTCGGTTGGACCAAACTTTGCAACACAATTTGAACTTCCAAGAAGCGAATCCAATGATGTGCGCGAACTCCTCACAGCAAATAGTCCTGATCTTGCTGGTTTCAGCGGGCAAATTGTGTTCACTTCGCCCAACGGAGTCACATCTGATGAAATCAAATCATCCATGACTGAATTGTTTACCCAAGTTGCCCAAATTCCGGGAGTTGCAGTATCAAGCCCCTTCGATTCTCCAGGCAAGATCAACCCAGCAGGCACAACAGCATTTGCCGTTATTGACGTCACGTTGCGCTCGCAAAATGAATTGATCTCACTTGGTTCCGAAATCCAAGAAATTGGGAAGCAGTTCAATCTTGATGGTGTTGAGATTGAATACGGAGGGGAAATCTTTGATGTGTTTGAGTTACCGGCCAGCGAACTCTACGGATTACTTGCAGCAGTAATCATTCTGGTTCTTGCATTTGGCTCAGTGCTCGCGATGGGTTTGCCTATTGGCACAGCGTTGATTGGTCTCGGAGCAGGCACTTCACTCGTCACTATTTTCAGTCACGTCGTAGGCATGCCCGACTTCACCACTTCGCTGGTCGCGATGATCGGTCTTGGCGTAGGCATCGACTACGCATTGTTTATCGTGACTCGTTATCGCGAAGGACTCGAGAATGGTCTCAGCGTCGAAGACGCGGTCGTTGACGCGGTCAACACTTCTGGTCGTGCTGTTATTTTTGCTGGCATCACAGTAATCATTTCATTGCTTGGACTGTTTTTAATGGGTCTTGCGTTTGCCCGCGGCTTAGCAATTGGTGCAGTAGTCGGTGTGCTCTTGATGATTATTGCGTCAATCACATTTCTTCCAGCCCTACTTGCAATGGTCAAACATCGAGTCAATGTCACAACCCGTGCCGCTCTCGTTGCCCTCGTTGCTTTCGTATTGCTCTCTCTGATAGCAGTAATCAAACACTCAATAGTGATTTTCTTGGTGGGTCTTGCCATCACCGTTGGAGTCACGCTCATCAGTTTGGCGATCAAGCCGTTG
>WLKU01000065.1 GCA_009701105.1 Actinomycetota bacterium
CAAACCGCCGTTTCTATCCCGTTGCCCAATTGTGAACGGCGTGTGAAGATCCGCCAGTCGGATTGCCCCTCTAGCCTGAAGACTGTGGCTGCACCGCTCCTCACTCACGCAACTGTGCGCATTGGGATGGCCCAGTTCAACCCTGTGGTTGGCGACATTGCCTCAAACAGCGCAAGGGTTTCGCGTATTTATACAGACGCCGTCGAGCGTGGCTGTGAGGTGCTGGCGTTTTCCGAACTTGTTCTCACCGGTTATCCGCCGGAGGATCTGGTGCTCAAGAGCGGCTTTGTGACAGACAACATTGCGGCTCTGCACTCGTTTGCAGCCACGACAACATCGTGTGTGGCGGTTGTTGGTTTTGTGGACAGAGTGGGCGACGAACTGTTTAACGCTGCTGCAATTTGCGCGCATGGTCGCGTGCACGGCGTGTATCACAAACAATTGTTGCCGAACTACAGCGTGTTTGATGAGCAGCGATATTTTTCTGCTGGAAAAGATTTTTCGTTGTTTCGAATTAACGGTGCGCTGATGGGCGTAACAATTTGCGAAGACATCTGGGAGCCAAGTGGGCCGGTGGCAACGCAAGCACAAGCGGGTGCAGTGTTCAACATCAACATCAACGGCTCGCCATTTCATCGTGGTAAGAGTGGTGAGCGCCAGCAGATGGTGAGCGAACGTGCGCGTGATAATAAATGTGTGATCGCCTACGTCAATCAAGTGTGCGGTCAAGACGAATTGGTTTTTGATGGCGGCTCAATGTTGTTTGATGCAAGTGGAACATTGCTGGCAAAGAGCGCACAGTTTGTTGAAGAGATCCAGTTCGTTGATGTTGTCTTGCCACGCACGGCCGGAGACCCAAGCGCAGATGTTAAAGAATTGTTGCCTGTTGTTGCGCCGCGCGAAGTTGACTTGATGGGCAACGTTGCTGCACCAACGAGTGACATTGAACAGATGTATGGAGCTCTTGTATTGGGCACGCGCGACTATGTGCGCAAAAATGGATTTACCGATGTAGTGATCGGATTGTCTGGCGGCATTGACTCTGCACTAGTTGCAGCAATTGCAGTTGATGCACTTGGCGCCGAGCATGTGCACGGTGTATCGATGCCATCTCGTTACTCGAGTGAAGGCTCGCGCACCGATGCAGCGACACTTGCAAACAACTTGGGCGTCGACATGCAAACGATTTCGATCGAGCCTGCATTTGAGGCGTACTTACAAATGACTGCGCAAAGTTTTGCTGGTCGGCCACAAGACTTAACAGAAGAAAACTTGCAGAGCAGAGTTCGCGGCACCACGCTGATGGCGTTGTCTAACAAATTTGGGTGGATGGTGCTCACTACTGGCAACAAGAGTGAGCTAGCTGTTGGTTATTTCACTCTCTATGGCGACTCAGTGGGTGGCTATGCGGTTATCAAAGATTTGCTTAAGACAAGCGTGTACGAAATGTGTCGTTATATAAATAGCAAAAATGCGCGCGAGGTGATTCCTGAAGTTGTGATCACGAAACCACCGTCTGCCGAGCTGCGTCCAGATCAGCGCGACGATCAATCGTTGCCACCATATGAAGTGCTTGACGCAATTCTTGAAATGTACGTAGAGCAAGACCAAACTGCCGCCGAGATCATTGCGCTTGGTCACGACGAAGCACTTGTGCGTCGCATCAGCAGGCTTGTAGATCTGAGTGAATACAAAAGACGTCAAGGTGCGCCTGGTGTGCGCGTGACGCTCAAAGCATTTGGCAAAGATCGACGTCTGCCAATCACTAACGCCTATAGGGGTTAGTGCGCTCCACCTAATTTTTTGTAGGTGAGGATAGAGATAGCTGCAAGAACTCCGAACGCAGAGCCAATCAGTGCAGGCACATCGACACCGTATTTTTCGTATGCACGCGTTGCAACGATGGCGATGATGGCGCGACCGAGCGTGCCGGCTCCGAGCACCCAACCAAGACCAGCACCCGGGCTATTGGGCACAAGTTGTGAAGCGATTGGCAACAAACTGACAACTGCGAATTCGAATCCGAGGAAATACACGCCAACAGCAATGAGGCCGAACACAATGTTGGTTGATGCAAGTGCAAGCAAGATGCCGGCAGGCACGATCATTAGTGCGCCACCCGCGATTGAGCGTTCTTTGCCCCAACCGTCGGTGCGATGCGCACTATTTAAAGATGCAAATAGTTCGACGGCTCCGAGCGCAAAACCGACCGCAGCGAGACGTGCAGCTCCAAAACCAAATTGATCTTGCAACCATGCACCAAAGGTGACGAACAAACTTTGCGCACTCGACATGATGCAAAACATTGTGGTCACTGCGAGCCACCCACGACCGTGCACTCGTGTTTTTGCACCGTGTACGTGTGGCGTGATGACACGTGGTTCTGAGTTAACGCGCTTGGCAATTGATGCAGTCACCACAACGAGGCAGATGATGCCAAATAGGTATCCGATGCGCCAGTTGGTTGCAGCAGTGATGAGCCCCATGATCGAAACACCAACGAGCAATCCGAGCGCCCACGAAGTTTCGGTGAGACCAACGATGCGACCTCGTTGTTGGTATGGCACATGATCGGCAATCCATGCGCCGAGTCCGAGATCAAAACTTTGCTTTGTGAGTGCAAGCACGGTGACACCAATTGCAAACCACACAACACTTGGCGCAAGAGCAGCAATTATGCAGCCAAGAACGGTGCCAACAAGACCAATGACCATTGCGTTGCGATGTGTCAGTCGGTCGACAATGCGCCCAGCAAGCGGTGAACCGAAACCCGACAATTCGGAGACAAACACTGCAACGCCGATGTCGGAGAGCGAGACATTGAAATCTTTGGCGATAATTGCCAAAAATGGTGGAGCAAATCGATAGCAAGCATTTGCAACGAGTCGACCGAGCGTGACTATTGAAATATTGCGGCGAATTTCTGGCTCGAAAGAATCGTCAAGCAGACGGTTGAAGATTCGAGCAAGCATGTGCGTTAATTCTACAACGAGGCTATAACGAATCTGTTGGTGCAATATCGCCAGAGACGTCGCCGATTACGGAAACTATTTCTCCTGCAGTGATGCGATTGTTGCGATGCACAAAAAACCAGCAGCCACCCAAGTTGTGCAACTTTGGATTGTGTGCGCCGAGTGTGTGGCGCAATGTGCGGATGACCCCACTGTGGCTGACGATCAGCGCCGTTGGCATGCTTTCGCTCGCGCTCGCTACACACGATGCCGCGATGTCACAAAATGCGGCAGTTGACCTGGCAACAATTGACTCATCCGACTCGAAGCCGTCTGGCTTGCGTCGATCGTTTAGGTACCCAGGCCATTGCGCCTCAATTTGGTGACGAGTCAAACCCTGCCACGGACCGACATCGGATTCGAGTAGTCGTTCGTCCACAACTACTGGGCCAACTCCGTGAGTTTCGGCAATGATCTGCGCGGTGTGCAACGCACGTTGCAGTTGACTCGACGCGATGTAGTCAAAGGTGCCAAGTCGTTCGGCTGCAAGTCTTGCCTGGTTGATGCCGGCCTCGGTCAATTCAATATCGGCGTGTCCTTGCCAGCGCTCTTGCACATTCCACTCCGACTGCCCATGGCGGATAACCAGCAGGTGGGCAATGACGTCGTTTGCAGACACAAGGACGCAGGGTAGTCGTAAAAGATACGATGAGTACGTGGTTCAACTGCGAATGTTTGCCTCGGCTCGTGAAGCGGCCGGAACTGCTCGTGACACAATGCCCGGCGACACGGTTGATCAGGTTTTGGCGGGTGCAGTTGCCCGATTTGGGGCAGACTTTGCAACGGTGTTGCAATCATGTCGAGTGTGGGTCAATGGCGAGTCAGCCGATGGCACCTCGGCAGTTACAGACACTGACGAAGTAGCGATTCTTCCACCAGTGTCGGGGGGCGACAAGTGACAAACATGTTTGAAGAACTTTCTCTTGATGAATTGCGTGCCAAGCGTGCCGAGATGCAGCACCAAGAAGATGCGGTTTCATTTGTGCGCCGACTTGCTCAGGGGCGCTTAGACATTGCGCGCGACGAGTTGCGCCGACGCATCGACAACGAACCACTACTCGATGTCGCCACAAACCTTGCTGGTGTGTTTGGTCAGGAACATGGCGGAGGGTCGGCTCGTCCGCCACGCGAAACTATTATTTCTGGCGATCACCCACTCGTGCTCGAACTCGAGCACCTGTGTGAAGACCTTGGCTTCGGTTCGATTCGCACGCTGGATGAAACAAGTCTGCGAACCGCCATTGATGAACTTGCCAAGTTTGAATTGTTGCGCTCGAGCGAACGACGTGCATTGTTTGACACCATCGACGCTCTCACTGCGGCGCTTGTGCAGCGCTACAAAAGTGGTGGCGCAAATGTGGATGCGCTTCTGAACGACTAATCAATGCTGGGGTTAGCCCCAAAGACCACTGTTACATAGGGCTCATTGTCCAACTCTGCAAATCTATGCACCCCACAGATAGGTTTTAAGGGTGATGCAACGTGTTGCTGTGCTCTCCCTGCACACCTCGCCGCTCGCCCAACCGGGCGTAGGTGATGGTGGTGGCATGAATGTGTATGTGCGCGAACTCGTTTCGTCGCTTGCCAGTAGCGGAGTTGATTGCACTACGTATACACGTGCATGGAAATCTGGATTGCCCGATGTCGTCGAGGTCGAACCAAATCACCGCGTCGTGCATGTGCGCGCAGGCGATGTTGATTTGCCGAAAGAAGAAATGCTCAGCGTGGTCGACGAATTTACTGATTCGGTTGCGTGGCATCTGCAGCGAAATGGTGGTGCCGACTTAGTGCACGCCAATTATTGGCTTTCTGGCATGGCGGGACATCGTTTGAAGCACGAATTGAATCTCCCCCTTGTCACTACATTTCATACATTCGCTCGTGTTAAAGGACTCGGTGGCGACATTGAATCTCCAGTGCGCGAAAAATCTGAATTAGAAATTATTGGCTGTGCCGATGCGATTTGTGTGAGCTGTCCAGAAGAGCGTTCGCAGTTTGAGTCGTTATACGGCAGTGCTCCAGGAACGGTCGAAGTTATTGCACCAGGTGTTGAGCGCGCATTCTTTTCTCCTGGAGATCGTCGCGGTGCGCGACATGCTCTCGGACTTGGCAGTGGACCAATTTTGTTGTTTGTCGGTCGCATTCAGCCACTCAAAGGTCTCGATGTTGCAGTGCAAACACTTGCGCAACTCGGCCGCAAAGATGCGCAACTTGTTGTAGTTGGTGGCGCAAGCGGTGCAGAAGGTGCAGCCGAACTTGAACGCGTGCAACGCATCATCGCTGAGAATAATTTGGAAGGGCGAGTGCATTTCTTTGATCCTCAGCCTCACCATCTGTTGTCTACTTTTTATCGTGCTGCTGATGTTGTGTTGGTGCCATCGCGCAGTGAGAGTTTTGGTCTGGTTGCGCTCGAAGCCGGGGCATGCGGAATTCCCGTTGTCGCTACTGGCGTTGGTGGATTGCTCAGTTTGATCGATCACGGTCGCACCGGTTTTCTAGTGCCCGGCCGCAAGGTTGACGACTTTGCCAAGTTCACTGCGCAACTGTTCGATGATTCGTTGCTCTCGTTGGCCATGGGCACCGCCGCCGCAGAGCGTGCAAAAGCGTATTCGTGGAAGTCTGCGGCACATACCGTGCGTGATGTGTATGCACAACTGCTCGAGCGTGAATTGGTGGCTTGCAAGTAGTGAGCGATCTGTTTGACGATCAGGAACTTTCTCGGATCGAACAGCAAATAGACGAATGGTTGGCACATCTTCAGGCTCAGAATCCTGCGATCCTCGCTGTCGATCGAAGTGTCGAGGGCGACATTCGTTGGTATGTGCGTATGCAAGGTGAAGAAAAGGAATTTACAACGGTGTGGTTGACATTGGGTCAGCGAACGTTGCGTTACGAAACATATGTAATGCCGGCCCCCGAAGAGAATGCCGAAGCGTTGTATGAGTCGTTGCTACGTCGTAACGAAAAACTTGTCGGAGCTCACTTCTCGATCGGCGCCGAGGATGCCGTGTTTTTACGCGGCGAGATGCCAATCGGATCGCTCAATGAGAAGGAACTTGATCGAGCAATTGGCACTCTGTATTCGACCGTGGAGCAGTATTTCAAAGGCTTTTTGCAGATCGGATTTGCGAGTCGTTTTAACAGCCAATCGGGCAACTGACCGCACACATAGGGGTTGCGTCCGAGCCCTTAACGGTCGGGGAAGTCGGTTGAGTGGCTCGGATGCATCTCGCTAGCCTGACCACAATGAATTCGGCGGCTCGCACTCCCATCACATTTGTTGGTGGAGGCAATATGGGTGCCGCTCTCATCGCTGGGTTATTGAAAGCTGGTTGGCCTGCATCGCTGATCACGGTTGTCGAAACGTCGAGTGACAGACGAGCGCAATTAAATGTGTTGTATCCAGGTGTTGTTACATCGGAAAAAATAGTTGCGTGCACAGCAGGAGTGATTGCTGTCAAGCCGCCTGCTGCAGCCGAAACATGCGCTGCTCTTGCAAAGGCTGGCGCAACGCGGGTGCTGTCAATCGCGGCAGGTATCGGACTGACCACATTGCAATCCGCCGCTGGTTCAACCACGGCTGTTGTGCGAGCAATGCCAAATACTCCTGCACTTGTAGGTGAAGGCGCAGCAGCTATCAGTGGATCTTCGCAGTGTGTTGAAGCCGACATGGCTTGGGCCGAGTCGGTGTTGGGCAGTGTTGGCACCGTGGTGCGAGTAGACGAAAAATTGTTGGATTCGGTGACCGCAATTTCTGGTTCAGGACCCGCATATATATTTTTGATTGCTGAAGCTCTGATGTCTTCGGCCATCGGGGCCGGCTTGTCGCCGGAAATCTCTAATGCATTGGTGCGCCAGTTACTCGTGGGTTCGGCAAAATTGTTGCAGCAATCAACCGAGACACCCGAGCAGTTACGCGCAAATGTGACATCGCCAAACGGCGTCACGGCGTCTGCAATTCAGGCTCTAGAGCAGGCTGGTATTCGTGCAGCAATCGAGGCAACAGTGCAGGCCGCGGTGTCGCGAAGTCGTGAAATGGGTTCGTGAAAATTCACGGTCAAAAATGCTTGAACTTTCCAACTATGTGCGTAGGGTATGTCCTAGGTCACAGTTTCCAGCAGGGGTTTACCCCCCAACTGGAAGTCGCGCTCGTAAGAGCGCGCCGTTTGGACCGGTGCCGTCGGGGGGTTGGCACCGGTCCATTCGTGTATCTCGGGACGTTTTACTTCGCGGACTTTTTTCGTGCGACA
>WLKU01000066.1 GCA_009701105.1 Actinomycetota bacterium
CCACTAGGGCCTGGCCATGGCCTTCCCCTGCTGTTAAGTAACGCAACATACCTACAGACTACCTGTAGGTTATGAGCCGACTATGGCTATTAATGATCACGATGCGCCAATTCGTCGAGCGCAGCCTGACGCATCAATTGCACATCACCGATCTCTTTGAACCACGCAAGTTGCTGCAATGCTCCTTGGTGTACCAACATCCACAATCCATCCACTGTTTTTGCTCCGGCACGTTTTGCATCTCGCAGCAACGTTGTCTCGAGCGGGTGATACACCGCATCAAGCACCACGAGGGACGAATGCAGTTGAGCCGCATCAACAGGAGTTTCTTGACTGCCCATGCCGACAGAAGTCGCATTGATCAAAATATTTGCGGTCGCAATGTCATCAACATTTCCGATGCGTGCGACAGCCACAGATGCAACCACATCCTGCGCGCGCGACTCCGTGCGATTGATTACTGCGATATCACTTGCGCCACGCCGTGCAAGTGTTGCGACTATCGCCCGGGCCGTGCCGCCAGCACCTACAACCACAACGCGAGATCCTGCTATGCCGACACCAGCTTGCTCGATTGCATTGCAACAACCGTCGCCATCGGTATTGGATCCAATCATTCGACCATTGCTGATCGCAATCGTATTTACTGACTGTGCAGCCTTTGCAGACTCGTCAACCTCTCCTAAATCATTCGACGCAGTAGATAACATTTCAAAAACTTTCTCTTTGTGTGGCATTGTTACAGAAAATGCATTAATGCTCTTGCCACCAAGTGTCTGCAACACTCCAGCAAGCGCGTCTTCATGCACTTCCATTGCGACATATGTCCAATCAGTTATTCGTTGATGAAACACCGCATTATGCATTGCAGGCGACAAACTCTGCACAACTGGATCACCGATTATTGCTGCCACTTGAATCGTCATGGCAGTAGCCCTGCGGCACGAGATGCTTCAACATTTGCCTCATGCTGAGCAAGAGTGGCAGCAAATGCGTGGTTGCCATCTTTGTCTGACAACACATAGAACAAATAGCGACACGGCTTTGCAACACCCTTGCAGATTGGGTCATTTTGCAACGGGTCTTGTGCTGGGTGAAGCGCGGCCGCAATAGAGGCGCGGCCAGGATTGGCTATTGGCGTAGGAGTCAGACCTTTATACAAATACGTGTTGTACGGCGTATCGAGTTCTTTTGCTTGAGTAAATGTTGAACCTTCTGGGGCCGCGTAATACAGCGTTGCATCAATCTGCAACTTCATTCCAAGTTCAAGTCTGTTATAGATCACGCGTGCGATCTTCGCACGATCCCCTTCTGTCTTTGCTTCCCGTTCAATCATCGACGCAATCACCAGAGTTTTGTATGGCGAAAACCCAATGAGATCCTGAGACTTATCGAGTCCCTCTTGTCGCCCGACGCGCTCCATCAACTGCACCATCCGCGCAACTACCTGACTCTCAGACTCATCACCAGAAATCTGATACGTGTCGGGAAACAACAATCCCTCAAGTGAAGTCTGTGCCGCAGGCCGATACACAGATTCAACAGCCGGGTCTTGTGCAGCTTGGTTAAACAAGTCGGCATTGAGTCGCAATGTCTTTTCGGCCAGACGCTTAGACATTTGCAAAAGAGTGAAACCTTCAGGGAACGTCACCTTGACGAACGTGGCAGAAGGCGGCGTTGAGAGAACTTTCATGATGTTGCCCATGTGATCATGGGGTCTAATTGCGTAATACCCAGGTGTCAGTTCGATGCCGCCTTTTCGACCGACGTACCAGCGGAACACTCCAGCACTAGTAATAAAACCTTCAGACTCGAGACGCGAGCTCACACTTGAGACGCTGTCGCCATCATTGACAGTAAATGAGACTCCCACGCTTGAGCCACCAGATGGATTGACCTTATGCAGATACCACAGTCCAATCGCGCCTAGGAATAATGAGAAACACACCACTGCGGCTAACACGACTCGCAGCATCGGGGCAATCTCTCGAAAGTCGCGTGGCTCGACACTGGATTCACTATTGTCCACAACGATGTCCCATGGGTCGTCGTGCCAATTCTCGGCTACTCGATCATCACTCTTTGTAGATTTGATCAGTGGATCAATCGGCTGATTAATCGGCTGATTAGCCATCGATCAGATTTTTCTTTTGCGCGTCCAACCAAGACTGCAACATCACAGCAGCAGCGACTTTGTCGACAACTAATTTTCTGTCTTTTGCATTCACATTGTTGCCCTGCAAAATTTGGTGAGCACTCACCGTTGTCAACCGCTCGTCATAGGTGAGAACAGGCACTCCCACAACGCTAGCCATCTGCCCAACTTCAACAGTGGCAGATTGCGCTGCAGCACCGACATCGCCCGACATGTTGAGGGGCATCCCCACAACGACGCAATCAATTTCGTACTCCTGCACAATCGCAGCAATTGCCTGATGATCTTGCAACCGCGAACCACTGCGATTCAAAACCTGCAGTGGTGTTGCAATAGTTGCACTTGCGTCACTTGTCGCAAGACCAATTCGCTTTGTCCCGAGATCTATCCCGAGTGCGCGCATGTTACGAACCGATGGCTTCAGTCGCCACTCGTCTGGCAATTTCAAGTGCTTCGTCAAGCGCTGCAGGATTTTTTCCACCTGCTGTTGCAATATCTCCTTTGCCACCGCCTCCACCGCCCACGGCCTTGGCAGCGTCCTTAATCAAGTCACCCGCCGACAGCGAAACACCGCTTGACACGGTTGCTACAAGTGCAACACCACCGGTATCGGTTACGCCACCCAACACAACAAGCTTCACTTGTGCATCTTGACGAACAGCAAGCGCCAATTCGCGCAAGTCGTTTGGTGTGATGCCATCAACTCGAGAGATCACAACACCATTGACATGTTTTGCTGCAAGTCCGCCTGCAAGTTGCCGGGCCTGAACACCGCGCAACTGCTTTATTTCATCCTGCAGGCCCTTGATTTCACTCAATTTGCGCTTGACAGTTGCAACCATGTCTGTCGAACTTGCACCCAACAAGTCGGCTGCAGAGTGCAGCGTGCGCGAGGCATCCAATACAAAATTGAGTGCGTTCTCGCCCGTTACCGCTTCGATACGTCGCAAGTTCGATCCAATTGAAGACTCTGCCACGATCTTGATCAAACCAATATCGCCAGTGGCACGAACATGCGTACCACCGCACAACTCGATTGAACTTCCAGCCTCTAACACACGCACCATGTCGCCGTATTTGTCGCCAAAGAACGCAATTGCTCCTGCTGCAGTTGCCTCGTCTTTAGAAGTTTCGTAGTTTCGTGTCTGAGTGTTGCGTAGCACTTCACTATTAGCGAGACGCTCAATCTGCTCGATCTCGTCCTGCGTGACACTCGCGTAATGACTGAAGTCAAAACGGAGCCGTTCATCCGACACCAACGAACCTGCCTGTTTCACATGCTCGCCCAACACCTGGCGCAAGGCCCAATGCAACACGTGGGTTGCAGTGTGGTTACGTCGAGTCGCATCACGAACAATGACGTCTACAGAGGCCTGCACTTGCTGGCCAGGCTCAAAAACTCCACGAGTCATCTCGCATGTATGTTTTCTCAAACCCGGCAAAGCAAAAGTCGTATCAACTACGTGCGCCTCCCCTGTTGAGGATGTGAGTACTCCTGTATCGCCAACCTGCCCACCACTCTCGGCATAAAAAGCTGTGACATCCAGAAAAATCTCGACGGTGTTCGCGTTTTCGGTCGATTCACTTACAACAGGCAATACAGCCAAAACCGTGCTCGTCGAGTTTGTCGATTCGTAGCCAACGAATGTAGTTGTGCCGTGTTGCTCCATCACAGCTCTATAGCTCTCGACAGATGAAGCATCGACAGCTGCGCCCTTACGGGCACTCTTGGCACGCTTGCGCTGCGCTGACATTTCTTTTTCGAAACCTTCAACATCTACTTCAACATTGCGCTCGCTGGCAATCTCTTGCGTCAACTCGAGCGGAAATCCGTATGTGTCGTGCAACAAGAATGCGGTGCTTCCACCAAGCTTCTTTGCACCACCCGACAACTCATCTTCAAGAATCGTGACGCCAGTCTTCAGAGTCTGGCGGAAACTCTCTTCCTCCTTGGTCAGTACCCCCAAGATGAAGTCTTTATTGGCATCAAGTTCGGGATATGCAGAGCGCATGACTTCGAGTGCGGTCTCCGTCAATTTTGGCATGACCAATTTTTCTGTGCCCAACAAATATGCGTGTCGCACTGCTCGACGAATGATTCGTCGCAATACATAGCCTCTGCCCTCGTTGGACGGGAACACGCCGTCATTGACGAGCATCGTTGCCGACCTTGCATGTTCTGCCAACACACGCAAACTAAAGCTGTCTCGGTCGTCGTAATCACCAGCGCGATATTTGGCAGACGTGAGTGACTGTGCTTGTTGCACAAGTGGAAACAACACGTCTGTCTCCCACACCGAATCGGTGCCCTGCATCAAAGCAAGAATTCTTTCGAGTCCCGCTCCGGTGTCGATTGATGGTTTTGGCAATGGTGTACGTGACCCATCCTTGGCCTGGTTGAACTGCATAAACACCAGGTTCCAAAATTCGAGAAAGCGGTCGCCCTTCTTGTCGTTGAGCGGACCACCGTCAGGTCCGAATGCTGCACCGCGATCAATATGAATTTCCGAACACGGTCCGCACGGACCGGTATCTCCCATCTGCCAAAAGTTGTCTGCATCACCAAGTCGCTGAATACGGTTCATCGGCACACCAACGACGTCATGCCAAATTTGCTCAGCCTCATCGTCACTCTCGTGCACAGTGATCCACAGTTGGTCACCGTCGAATCCAAAAACTTCGGTAACGAGTTCCCACGACCATGGAATTGCGTCGGATTTGAAATAATCGCCGAAACTAAAGTTGCCCATCATTTCAAAGAACACAAGATGACGCTTGGTACGCCCAACGTCATCGAGGTCATTGTGCTTGCCACCAGCACGTGCGCACTTTTGCACGCTGACAGCGCGTTTGTAAGGCGCTGCTTCGTCACCAACAAAATACGGCTTGAACGGCACCATGCCCGCAACGGTGAAAAGTACGGTCGGATCGTGAGGGATCAGGCTCGCCGATTGCACAGGCGTGTGGCCCTTGGACTCAAAGAAGCCCGTGAAGGCATCGCGAAGCTGATTGGCCGATGTGATTGAACTTTTATTTGCCGACATTTGTGACAAGTCTAGTTGTCGAGCAGAGCAGCCTTACTTGATATTGCTTCGCGAAGCGTCGCTCTGATCGGCCACAAAACTGCTGTCTTTGGCACGCAGGTTGCGCACGATTTCTGCTCCCTGAGTGGCCAGTTTGACAGCACCGTCATACAAATCACTTGCCACCTGGGCAGGCGTGATCTGGCTCGCGGCATCCCTCGCCTTTTCCTTGACGTAGCGCCAACCAAACACGCCGGCTAGGACTCCCATCGAAAACCAAAACAGACGCTTCATCATCTCAAACCACCTCGTTGTGTGCTGACATCCAGACGCAATTATCTGGCTACTGATATCACTAGCTACGCGGCGGCTTGTAATACGGATCACTCCGCCGAATCGCCCCTTCAGTTTGCGCAGGAAGATAGTCCTGTTCCACTTTCTGACTTGAATTCTTTTCGCTACTTGCCTTTGCGTCCAGCTGCTCATCGTGGGGTGAGCGATATTCGGTGCCATGACCCAATACTTCGGCGCCCGCATAATGCGCATCTCGAAGATGAGCAGGCACCTCAACATCGACACCTTGGCGAATATCGCTTCGTGCATTCCAAATTGCAACTGCAGAGCCATTGCTCTTTGGTGCTTGAGCAAGATACACAACCGCCTGCGCAAGATTGAGCTGTGCTTCGGGAAGTCCGACATGATCGACCGCTTGGGCTGCAGCAACCGCAACAACTAATGCTTGTGGGTCTGCCATGCCTATATCTTCGGAGGCCAAGATGATCAGGCGACGCGCAATGAACCGCGGATCGTCTCCTGCTTCGAGCATGCGTGCGAGCCAAAAAATTCCGGCATCAACGTTGCTCCCCCTAATGCTTTTAATAAAAGCAGAGACCACGTCATAGTGATCGTCACGGCCATAATTTAATGCGCTCACTCCAAGTGCTGCCTCAACATGAGCAGTGGTCACCTTGTTTGGTCGCGCCAATGCGCATGCAACTTCGAGTGCGGTAAGACCTTGTCGCCCATCTCCGGCCGCGCGCTGAGAAAGTATTGTCAGCGCATCATCTTCGGCAGTCATACCTTCTGCCGTCAATCCGCGTTCCAACAAACAGCGAATTGCTGCCACACCAAGAGTCTCGAGTCGAAACATCGTGCTTCGACTTCGCAATGGGCCATTAACTTCAAAAAATGGGTTCTCCGTAGTTGCGCCGATCAACGTGATGATGCCACTTTCGACTGATGGCAGCAGAGCATCTTGTTGCGACGTTGAGAAGCGATGAATCTCATCGACAAAAACAATCGTGGAGCGCCCATGTTGTCCGAGTCGGTCGGTTGCTCGCTCAATTGCTTCGCGCACATCTTTGACACCCGACGTCACTGCAGACAACCTCTCAAATGCGCGATTGGTACTCGACGCAACAACTTCTGCAAGAGTTGTCTTGCCAGTGCCCGGTGGCCCCCACAGAATTACTGACGACAATCGATCGGCCTCTATCAATTTGCGCAATGGAGCACCTTGGGCAATCAAATGCTCCTGACCAACTATCTCATCAAGTGTTCGTGGTCGTAGTCGTGCCGCAAGTGGTGCCTGCGAACGAAGCCTGTCAGCCACCGCCGCAGAGAAAAGGTCGTCGGCCTGAGTCAAGCGCTCGTGCTCGCTAGCTCTTTGCAGGCGGTGGCAACAAGCGAATGCCCAACTCGTTGAGCTGTGCAGGATCAACCGGGGTTGGGGCATTGGTCATTGGATCGCTACCCGACTGCGTTTTTGGAAACGCAATCACTTCGCGAATATTTTCTTCTCCGGCCAAGATCGCTACAAGACGATCAGTTCCGAACGCAAACCCACCGTGTGGTGGTGCACCATATTTAAACGGCTGCAAAAAGAAACCGAATCGACGATCGGCATCTTCATCCGAAATGCCCAGTTGACGAAACACACGTCGTTGCATCTCTGGGTCATGAATTCGGATTGAACCAGAGCCAAGCTCCCAACCATTGAGTACCAAGTCGTATGCAAG
>WLKU01000067.1 GCA_009701105.1 Actinomycetota bacterium
CATGGTCTGGCATCTTTGGTTCTGTAACAAGCGGACCAGCATCTGAAGCACTGCGGCTGTCGTTGATCACCTCGGTGTTTGCAACGTTGATTGCATTGGTGCTCGGGTTGCCGCTTGCGTGGGTTTTGGCGCGCATCGAGTTTCGAGGTCGATCGATGGTGCGAGCGCTCGTGATGCTGCCAATGGTGTTGCCTCCAGTCGTCGGTGGTGTTGCTTTGCTCGGTGCTTACGGAAAATCCAATGGTCTTATTGGTGGATGGTTGTTTGATGTGTTTGGCTTGCAACTGACATTTTCTCCGCTCGGAGTCGTTGTCGCCGAAGCATTTGTGGCTCTTCCATTTTTGGTCATGGCAGTCGAGAGTGGATTGCGATCAATTGACCCACGTTTTGAGGAGTCTGCTGCAACGATGGGGTTGGGGCCAAGTGAGAGATTTTTGAAAGTGACGCTCAGACTGCTTGCGCCTTCGTTGATTGCCGGAGTTGCTGTTGCGTGGGCTCGGGCGCTTGGAGAATTTGGCGCGACAATTACATTTGCCGGAAACATAGAGGGAAGAACTCAGACCACGCCACTCGCTGTTTATTTGCTGCTCGAGAGTGACCCTGAAGCTGCCTACGCATTGAGTTTTGTGTTACTTGCAGTATGCGTTGCTGTGCTTGTCGCCATGCGCGGAAGTTGGATGGGTAGGCGGCCATGAGTCTGGTGTTAAAAGGCTCTGTGCGTCAAGGTCGTCTGATTCTTGACCTGGACATCGACATTGGTGATGAAGTTGTTGGGATCAGCGGTGCAAATGGAATTGGTAAGACAACGTTTCTAAGAGTGTTGGCTGGTCTGCTGCCTCTTGATGTTGGCATTCTGCAGGTAAATGGAAATGTATTAGACAGTGCATTAGACAGTGCATTAGACAGTGCTGATCGTCAGGTATTCGTTCCTGCTCACCTACGAAATGTTGGAATGGTGTTTCAAGACAACGTGCTTCTGCCGTTTTTATCGGCACTTGACAATGTCGCGTATCCGATGATGGCAACAGGCGTTGGTCGACAACAGGCTCAACAACTTGCCATTGATGCAATGGATCAGCAGGGCATTGGTCATCTGGCGCAAATGAAGCCCATGCAGCTTTCGGGTGGCCAACAACAGCGTGTTGCCCTCGTGAGAGCATTGATCAACAAGCCTCAATTGGTTTTATTGGATGAGCCACTTTCGGCTCTTGATGTAGACGCTCGTCGCGAAGTGCGCAGGTGGTTAAGAGACCAATTGAAGTCATTACCTGGAACCAAATTTGTTGTGACTCATGATCGTCTCGATATCGCTGAGTTGTGTGATCGTGAGATTGCCTTTATGCAACCGCAATCGCAGTTGTCGGACAACGAGACGCAGACCACTATTGTTCGGTAGGTGAACAACTTGCAGGGACTCGATGTCAGAGTCGCATCGCTGGTGGGCGATCATGTTGAAACCGACACAACCCTTGCCGTAGTTGTGCAACATCGTGGAGAGGTTGTGGCTGAGGCTTATGCCGAGGGAGTAACAGCTGACACCACGTTGATCTCGTGGTCGATGGCCAAATCAATCACTCACGCGCTAGTGGGAATGGCTCAGATGGATGGGTTGCTCGACGTGCGGGCGCCAACGGGAATTGCCCAGTGGCAAAACGATGACCGCAGGCTGATCACGTTGCAGCATTTGCTCGAGATGCGCAGTGGTCTTGCCTGGATAGAGGATTATGTCGAGGGCAACGAGTCTGATGTGATTGACATGTTGTTTGGTAGCGGCAAAGAAGATCATGCCACGCATGCAATGAATCAACCATTGGCAAGCACGCCAGGAAGCGAGTGGTATTACTCGTCTGGCACCACCAACATCGTTGCGCGGCTGCTTGGCGATGCACTGGGCAACACGACGCATGCATTTATTCAGACGCGTCTATTTGATGCGATTGACATGTCGAGTGCTACAGCACAGTTTGACGCTGCCGGAACATTTGTGGGCTCGTCATATGTGTATGCAACTGCACGAGACTTCGCCAAGTTTGGCGAGCTGTATCTGCGCGATGGCATGTGCGATGGAAGGCGAATTTTGCCAGTTGGGTGGGTGGATCATGCTCGCGCACAAACGGTGATTGATGAAGAAACTGGACAGGGATACGGCGCACATTGGTGGACACAGCCTGGCGAACCAAATTCCCTCATTGCATCGGGCTATGAAGGTCAACAGATTTTGGTGTTACCCGAACGCGACTTGGTGATTGTGCGACTAGGAAAAACAGTTTCTGAAAAAAGAGACGCTGTACGCGCTGGCTTGTACGAGATTGCGCGGATGTTTTAACTAAATCAACTGAGACCAAGGCGCACAAGTTGATCTTGTGGAGCATCAACACTGTTGAGTGCTACTCGCAACAACTCTGCAGAATCGCGCTCAGCTTTGCCATCCACTCGATTTGATTGCTCAGCCATGTCTTCGCGACGATCAAACAGTAAGTGTTCAAAATCTTTGCCCATTGCCCAGAACGGCAGGAGATCGCCTTCGCGGAATGGTTGACGAATGACAGGAATTGTGGATCCAGGCATTTTGTCGAGGAAAGCTCGCTCGTCGGGCACGGGTAGTCGCAAATTTGGATATTTAGAAATTGGCATGGTGCTCCAACGGTTTGACCACATCGAGAGCGGAGTGTTTGCGCCAACTGGGCCGCGGGTGTAGCGCCACTGATCGGTCACGAGTTGTACTTCGCGACCCCACACGCCGGTGAGCAACCAATCTCGCACCGATTTAGCAGCACCACTGATGAGCGGCACAAGTGAAGAGCCATGGGTGCGGTGATTGATGGTTGCACCAAACATATCGGCAAGTGTGGCGTGAATATCGGTAGATGTTGTGAGTGCATCAATGCTGGTTGGTGCAGCCCCCGGCCAGGCAACAATCAATGGAATGTGACCGAGCGGTTTGTGTACGGGCACTGATGGCTTGCCCCACACATCGCGGCCTTGCTCATCGATGTCGCCCAAGTAGTGACCGTGATCTGTGCACAGAATCACTGCTGTATCTGCCCATGCGTTCGTTGTGTCGAGAGCATCGAGCACTTTGCCAAGCCAATGGTCGATCATCGAAAGTTTTGAACCGTACTGCGCACGAATTTGGTGTGCTTCACGATTGGTGATCACGCCGTCGGCCTGGGCATTGACGGCATACGGCGGCCAGATCATGTGTTGGCCTTCCCACGTATCGTCATAACGCATCGCCCATTCTTCTGGCGTGTCAAACGGTTCGTGTGGATCAAACTCGTCGACGAACAACATGAAGCGCTCGCCATTGGCGCGGTGATGCGGAGAATCCTCAATCAGCCACTTGGTGGCGGCCTGCATGGTGCGAGGGCCTGGGTAATCTTCTTCACCCTTGAACCAGCCGCGCGAGTTGTCGTAGTGCGTGTGGCCTCTACCAAATGTCGGTGCGCCAATCCAGCTCGCATCTGGTCGTGTCTTCCACGCATCACTTTCGTGACCGCGCTCATACGACCACGCAGCGAAATCGGAGTGGAAGTTTTCTCCGCCAACTTCGAAGAGGTGGGGGTGATCGGTAATGAGGTTTGTCACTACGCCGGCACGACGAAGCGCAACAGTGATCGCTTCTTCCCAGATTTCAATCGAGCCCCACGGCTTCCACAAAAAATCCCATGCACCAACCAAGATGTCGTGGCGCGCGGGGATGCACGGCAATGAGCCAGTGTGGTGGTTGGTGAATTTGAGAGAGCGAGCCGCAAGACGATCGATATTTGGAGTGTCAAATGATGTGCCGCCATATGCACCGAGTTCGTGGCGATTGAGACTGTCGAGCAGCAGGACGATGACGTTTTTGGGCTGGTGCACTACGGGCATGTTCATTGCAAAACCGCTGATGGCTGTGATCGTGTTTCATGAACACCTAGATACACGAGGGCGCCGACTACAAAAACTGCACCAACGCCCTGTTGCAGGCTGAACACTTCATTGAGAAACAAGATTCCTGCAGCAATGTTGAGCACGGGTTCCACGGTGTTGACCACCGAAGTGGTGTTTGGTCCGAGGATTTTGAGTCCAGCAAAAAGTGATGACGTACTGAGCACAGTAGAAAATGTTGCGAGTGCGCCAATCCACAACCATCCGGCCATGTGCTGCGGAAACAAGACTGGGGTAGAAGAAGGTGCGAGCAGCCAATACAGCCAGAACGCCGCAGCAGCACCAGCCATCACAAATGTGACTCCGGTGTAGAGGTCGGTTTTTTTGAATGCACGCGAACCGCTGAGAGTGTAAAACGTGTAGGTCAGTGACGACAAGAGAATCAAAATAACGCCTTTGGTCGTTGCATTACCTGGTTGGTTTACGGTGATGGCAACACCAATCATTGCTGAAACGAGAGAAAAAATCGTTTGGCGTTTTGGTTTCGTCTTAAAGACGGCCCAACCAATGAGCACAACAAAAACTGGGTAGATGTACCAAATAACGATGGAAACCCCACTGGACATATTTTCAATTGCGGTGAAATAGAAGAAGGCCGCACCGGAATATCCAATCGCGCCGAGCAAAAAAAGCTCGAACATCAAGCGGGGTTGAGGCCAAACTCGTTGACCGCTAGAAAATTGGCGTATGAGAAGCATCAGCACCGATGCAACGGTGAACCTCACTATCAGAACGCCAACTGTATTTGCCCCACTTTCGTATGAGCGTTTGGAAAATGTAGGTGCCATCGAGAAGCCCAAGCTGGAGAGAAAAACCAAAGCAAAGCCGAGTAAGCGTTGGTTCTTGAGCATTGCTCAAATCTAGTTGCGATGGGATGTGCGATGAGATCTCGGATGGGTGGCGGGACTAAATTGGAAAGCAACCAAGGGGACAATATGGCAAACGAACTATGGCGTAAATCGGCTCTCGAGTTAGCAGCTGACATTAGATCCAAAAAAGTAACCAGCCGAGAGGTTGTAGACGCACACCTTGAGCGCATCGCTCAAGTCAACCCGCATGTCAATGCGGTCGTGCGAGTGCTGGCTATTGAAGCACGAGCAGGTGCGGATGCTGCTGACGCCGCAGTCAAGGCTGGCGATCAACTTGGCGTGTTTCATGGCGTGCCATTTACGATCAAAGAAAACATCGATGTCGTTGGGTATCCAACGACGCAGGGCATTCCGGCACTTGCCGAAGCAATCCCATCGCTCAATGCGCCAGCCGTTGACCGCATGCTCGGTGCTGGTGCCATACCAATTGGTCGCACCAATCTTCCAGACTTAGGGCTACGAATTCACACCGATTCGACACTGTATGGTCGCACCAAAAACCCGTGGAAGTCTGACCGCACAGCAGGTGGCTCAAGTGGCGGTGAGGGTGCTGCACTCGCCAGTGGCATGTCACCAATTGGACTCGGTAACGATATTGGTGGCTCGCTGCGTAACCCTGCGCACTGTTGTGGCATTGCATCGATCAAGCCATCAACCGGCGTGATTCCTGATGCAAATCAATTCCCAATCGAAGATGTAGGACTGAGTTCGCAGTTGATGCTCAATCAAGGAGTGATGGCGCGCACGATTGCCGATGTGCGCGCAGGACTCATGGTTGTTGCAGGTCAACACTCTCGAGACCCAATCAGTGTTCCTGCAGTGCTCACCGACTTAAAGCCTGGGCAAAAGTTGCGCATTGCAGTGATGGCAACACCACCAGGCGGCAGCACACATGCCGGTGTCGCAGATGTGGTTCGCAAAGCAGCAGACGCATTGTCAAATGCTGGACATGACGTCGTCTTGGCAACGCCTCCAGATTTTGAACTTGCATGCGAAGTATGGAAGGCACAACTGTACGGAGAGCTTGAGTTGCAGCGCCCGTTACTAGAGATGGTGATGGGAGAGGGCGGTCGAAAGTTCGTTGATCTCACCACACTCAGTAGTACAAAAGTAGATTTTGCAGCGTGGGTAAATGCGCAACTGCAGCGAAACAGCCTTGGGCGCAAGTGGGGTCTGTGGTTTGACGAGTACCCGATCTTGCTTTGTCCAACATGGACGCAGCCACCGTTTGTATTTGACTTTGATATCGAGAATGAAGCCAATGCACTAGCAACTGTTGAGTTGATGCGACCTGTGTTGCCAGCAAATTTGCTTGGACTTCCTGCAGTGGTGGTGCCGGGCGGAATGGCCGACTCGCTTCCAGTGGGAGTGCAGGTAATTGGTGCTCGTTACACCGACTTGCGTTGCTTATCAATCGCTGAGCAGATCGAATCGGCGTGCGGTTTAGACACG
Source organism: Actinomycetota bacterium (assembly GCA_009701105.1). The sequence goes on from WLKU01000067.1 coordinate 6,252, forward strand.
CCGATCGATCCGATCAACTAGTTCTTAGAGCCTCTGATCGTCAGACAACAACGACGTTCTGGGCTTCTTCACCCTTGCGGCCCGGTGCAACGTCGAACTCTACGGCTTGCCCCTCGAACAAAGACTTGTAGCCTTCGCCCTTGATGTTGGAAAAGTGTACGAATACGTCTTCGCCACCATCACGTGAGATGAAGCCATAACCCTTCTCAGCGTTGAAAAATTTAACGGTACCTCGCATTGGATTTTCTCTTTTCTTTTCTTTTGTTTTGAATTGTGTACGAACTTGCCTAGGTGGCAAATCCATTACTAAGACTATGAGATTTTGTGGCAGATAGCACATATTTGTCCAAGTCGGGCAAATTGGGTGACCGCACGAGGGTCATGCCTAGAGCGCAAACATCGGGTGCTTTTTGGTACTGAATATTTGGCTCAGGCTCGCTCATTACAAGGGTTTGCGACCAGATGGCAGTGAAAGAGCGCGGGTGAGTCGGGTGGCGGTCAGTGAAGTGGAAGGCGCAATTGCGAAGGGATCTGGAAAATTTTCTATTTCAATCCAAGCTTGGTTGATCAAATAGTCTGTTCGCTAACGGCTGGGGGCTTGTGGACGAAGTAGTACTGACTCGATCATTGCAGGAGAGATTTCCTGGCATTTTGGTTTCCGCCTTCACGTCGAGTGCAATCGGAACGGGTCAGATGGCAGACAGTCTGCGCGTGCACATGCAGCACACCGGAAATGATGCCGCACCCGAGACGTTGATTGCAAAAATTCCCAAGGCCAATGATGCGAGTCGGGCAGCGTCTCGGCTGAGTCGTTGCTATGAAGTTGAAACAAGTTTCTATTCTGAAATTTGTTCATCGATCGACGCACGTGTACCCGATTGTTATCACGTCGAATACTCGGCACATGA
>WLKU01000068.1 GCA_009701105.1 Actinomycetota bacterium
AGTTGACGAAACACACGTCGTTGCATCTCTGGGTCATGAATTCGGATTGAACCAGAGCCAAGCTCCCAACCATTGAGTACCAAGTCGTATGCAAGTGCGCGAACGCTCATAGGGTCGGACTCGAGTCGCTCGATGTCGTCTGGGTGTGGCTGACAAAACGGGTGGTGTCCTGGCTGGGGCTTGCCAGTTGTTGCATTGACACCTACGAACAATGGAAAGTCGATCACCCACACATAGCGGTACGGACCTTCATGGACTGGTGGTCGTCCAATGTCATTTCGCAAATGTCCGAGGACTTCGCATGTTGTCGACCATTCGTCTGCAACCAGTAACAGCAGGTCGCCCGACTTTGCCTGCATCTGTTGCAACAGTGCAGCGCGTTCAGTGTCGCTCAAAAATTTGGCAACTGGTGAATCCAATGCAAGGTCATCGCCTACTTTGATCCAAACCAAACCCTTTGCACCCATTTGCTTTGCGCGATCGGTAAACGCATCCAACTTGCTGCGTCCAGATGCGGCGGCCTCAGGGTAGGTCGCTGCGTCAACTCGCAGCCCTTTAATCGATTTGGCTGTTGCAAATGCCTTAAATTCGGTTGCCGCAAATACATCAGTGAGATCGATGAGTTCCATTCCAAAACGCAAGTCTGGTTTGTCGCTACCAAAGCGATTCATCGCATCATGCCACGTAATTTGCTCGATCGGTGGCGGGGTCTGACCAAGTGCGGCTTCGGCTGCTGCAACAACTGCTTTACTAATCGCGGCGAGTACGTCGTCTTTGGTTACAAAACTCATTTCGGCATCGAGCTGCATGAACTCGTACTGGCGATCTGCTCGCAAGTCTTCGTCACGTAAGCAACGAGCAATTTGGTAGTACCGGTCGATACCAGCAACCATCAGCAACTGCTTCCACAACTGCGGCGACTGCGGTAACGCATAAAACGATCCAGGTTCTTTGCGCGAAGGAACCAAAAATTCACGCGCACCCTCTGGAGTAGATGGCATCAAAAAGGGAGTCTCAACCTCAACAAAATTTTGGGCTTCCATAGCACCACGAATTGCCGAGTTGACCTTGGCTCGAATGCGCAAGTTCTTTTGCATCCTCTCGCGGCGAATATCGAGATAGCGGAACTTGAGGCGAACGCCTTCATCCACATCGTCGGCACGAGCATCGATTGGAAACGGCGGAGACTCGGCGGCATTCAATACTGTGAGTTGACACTCAACAAGTTCCACACCACCTGTTGGAAGGTTGGCGTTAATCGTTCCTTCTGGTCGAGCCTGCACCTTGCCAGTGATTTGCACCACCCACTCGTTACGAACATCCTTCACATCGCTCACCACACACTGCACTACCCCGGAATAGTCACGTACGTCAAGGAACGCTAGGTGTTCGCCGTGTTCGCGGCGGCGTGCGATCCAACCACACAATGTGACGGTTTGACCAATGTGCTCGGGACGCAGGCTGCCACACAACTGTGTGCGCAGCGCCGTCGCGTTAATTGAAGGGATTAGAGAACCGGACATGTACTTACTCTCATTTCTGTAGTTCGCTGCGTATTGCTGCAACGAGCTGATCTTGTGCGATTGCGTATTGTTGACCAGAATTCATCGGACGCACGATGATACGCCCTGCGGCTACTTCATCGGTGCCAATAATCAACGCGATCGTCGCGCCGCTTCTGTCGGCAGCTTTCATCTGTGCCTTCATGCTTCGATTATCAAAGGCTCGATCGACACTGATTGCATTGTTGCGTAGCAAATTACATACCTCTGCAGCATGCAATCCACCAGTGGTATCAACAACAAACACAGACACGTTGGTATTGGGTGCTGCAAAAACATTTTCGGCATCACATGCAAGCAGCGTGCGGTCAAGTCCAAGAGCAAAGCCAATGCCAGGTGTCGCCGGACCACCCAATTGCTCGACCAAACCGTCATAGCGGCCACCACCACCGATAGCAGTGTGAGCCGCCTTGAGCGCTGTCGAGACAAATTCAAATGTCGTTCGGCGGTAGTAATCAAGACCACGCACCAAGCGATCATCAATTGCATACTTCACGCCAAGTGCGTCAAGAGCACGCAAGACCGAATCAAAATGGTTTGCAGCATCCGCACTCAAGTAGTCGCGAATCTTTGGTGCAGCATTAATCAGCGCCTGATCTTCGCGTCGCTTTGAGTCGAGGACACGCAATGGGTTCTTGGTCAATGTGACTTGTGATTCTTCAGAAAGTTGTGCAAGGTTGGCAGAAAAATACTCATGAAGTGCTGCTGAATACTTTTCGCGATCACCATCATCGCCAAGTGAATTGACCGCCAACTGCACATCCTTCAAACCAAGTCTCGAAAAGAAGGTTGCAGCAAGTGCAATCACTTCGGCATCCAAAAGTGGGTCCTCGACACCCAGCACTTCAATACCGACCTGATCAAATTGCCGATATCTACCCTGCTGAGGTTTTTCGTAACGAAAATTTGGGCCCGAATACCACACCTTCCAAGGAGTAGTTGGTCGATGCTCGACAAATGCTCTGCAAACACTTGCAGTCTGCTCTGGGCGCAAGGCAACCCGACGACCGCCTTTGTCCTCAAAGTCATACATCTCTTTGGTCACTACTTCAGTTGCTTCACCGAGGCGCAAAAATACTCCGAGGTCTTCAAACATCGGCGGAATGATCAACTGATAGCCAGCATCCTGTACGACCGAGGCAAACACCTCTTGAAATTGACGCCAGCGTGCGGCATCGGGAGCCAAAATATCCCGTGTTCCTGGGCTAGTTGAAAAAACCGTCACACGATGAGGTTAGACGCTGGATGCTCGGTTGACATCACACGATAAGCGTCATATACAGAATCAATGCGTTTGATGGTGTGCAAAACCGATTGCAAATGACCAGGATCGGCGAACTCAAACTCGAATCGCATCTTGGCCACACGGTCAGCCCCGGTGTGAGTAGTGCAAGAAACTATGTTGACATGCTCATCAGACAACGCGTTGGCAACATCACGCAATAAACGAGAGCGATCGAGTGCCACAACCTCTACCGCGGCAACGAATGTTGCGCCTTGCAAGATCCCCGTCCACTCTGCATCCACTACTCGTTCTAGGTTCTGCGAAACAAGCGAAATAGCGCTTAGACAGTCGGCGCGATGAATATTGACACCCTTGCTGCGGTTTTGCCCCTGACCGATAAATCCCAAAATCTCGTCACCAGGCACAGGCGTGCAGCACTTACTTAAACGCACCACCACATCATCCATTCCTTCAACATGCACCCCGGCCTGCTGGTCGCTGCTCTCATTTTGTACAAAATTGCGCGTGCCCACCGACAACCGCTCACCATCTGGTCCACTGCGAATCGTTTTAGCCATTCGCATAGCAATTGCATCTGCCTGCACGTGACCTTCACTGATTGCCAAAAATAGCGCGGGGGCATCGGTGTAATTCATTGACTCGATCTCTTGAGTGAATATTTCTGAGTCCAGTGCCTTTTGCACAGGCACACCCTCTCGTCGCAGAGCCTCCACCAAATCGTCATGCCCGTTCTCGACCAGATCATCAATGCGCTCTCTCGACACCCACTGCTTGATTTTGCTCTTCGCTTTCGGCGAAGCAACGAAGTTCATCCATTCTTCAGACGGCTCTGCGCTCTCAGCAGTAGATGTCAAAATTTCTACAGTGTCACCAGAATTCAGCACAGTGTCGAGCGGAACAAGTCGGCCATTAACTCTCGCGCCCATGCACGAGTGACCAATTTCGGTGTGCACTGCGTATGCAAAGTCGACCGGTGTTGCCTGCACTGGCAAAGCAATGACACGACCTTTTGGTGTGAAAGCAAAAATCTCATCTTGATCAAGATCGCTCTTCAGACTCTCTAAAAACTGTCGCGGATCTGAAACTTCGTCCTGCCAGTCGATGATGCGATTCAGCCAGTCGACATCCGTTGATGGAACTCCGTCCTTGTACGACCAGTGCGAAGCAACTCCCCACTCTGCACGTTGATGCATATCCCTAGAACGAATCTGCACTTCAATCGGTTTGCCACTTGGCCCGATCACCGTGGTGTGCAGCGATTGATACAAATTAAACTTTGGCATCGCAATGTAATCTTTGAACCGGCCAACTACCGGTTTCCAATGACCGTGAATGCAGCCCAGCACTCCGTAACATTCCTTTACCGAGTCGACAACAATCCGAATTGCCATCAGGTCAAAGATCTCGTCGAACCCACGACCCTTCTGCATCATTTTTTCGTACAGGCTCCACAGGTGCTTACCGCGCGACGTCAGTTCTGCTTCGATCTGAACTTCTTTCAGCCACACACCTACCTGACCTAAAGCCTTGGCAAGAAAAATATCGCGCTCTGGCGCACGAGTAGAAACGAGATAATCAAGTTCGGCGTAACGCTTTGGATACAACGCTGCGAACGAGAGGTCTTCTAGTTGCTGTTTTACTTCTTGCATACCCAATCTGTGTGCAAGCGGTGCATAAATATCTAGCGTCTCTTGTGCAACGCGGCGCTGTTTGTCGAGCGGTGCCGAAGCAATGGTGCGCATGTTGTGCAAACGATCCGCCAACTTGATAATTAAAACACGCATATCCTTTGCCATTGCAACAAGCAATTTGCGCATCGTTGCTGCTTGCTGTGCTTCTCGAGAATCAAACTGCAGCCGTTCCAGCTTCGTCAGGCCATCTACGATCCCAGCAATTTCTGCGCCAAACGTCGACTCAACATCAGCGAGAGTAATTTCGGTGTCTTCAACGGCATCGTGCAGCAGTGCTGCTACGAGAGAGACATCATCGAGCCCAATCTCTGCAACAATGCGAGCAACAGCAATGGGATGACTGATGTACCCCTCTCCACTCATTCGCGACTGATGTTGATGCGCTGCTCGCGCCATTTCATATGCCGCGGTAATTTGAGCCACGGAGCCTTTTGGATGTCTACTTCGGTAGGCCGATAACAACGGGACGAGTTCTTCAACTACCACCGATTGATTGCGCCGCCAGGGCAAGACGCGTGACGTTGCGCTCATCAGTTACCCACTAGGGGCACTAGTACCCGACCCATGCCTTCCAGTGTATTGGAAGGATTAACGGCGACGATTTTTGCGCGGGCGTGGCGGATGTGACAGCGCTGAACTTGCCAAAACAGTTTCGCGATCAATGTCTGATTGCGTGCTTGTTGTTGACGCGACATCGCCCGGGGCGCGAGTAACAACTTTCTTAGACGTTGCGCCAAGCCGAGCCATTTCCTCGCCCAGTCGAAGACTTCCCTGAAGCGAGCGAAACTTGAGTTCGCGACCCTTGAACACCGCCAAGAGCGGTGTTGCGATATAGATCGATGAGTATGCACCGAGCAACAAGCCGACGAGCAAAGCAAGTGCAAACTCTTGCAAAGCAATTGCGCCCATGACCCACGAGCCGAGCACCAACAAAGAAAGCACGGGAAGCACTGCTGCAAGTGAAGTGTTAATCGAACGCATCAGTACTTGGTTCATGGACACGTTGATGATGTCGCCATACGACACCTTGGATGCCGAGTAGCGCGTGGTGTTCTCGTGAACTTTGTCGAACACCACGATGGTGTCGTACAACGAGAAGCCGAGAATTGTCAAAAATGCGATCACCGTTGCTGGAGTGACCGAAAATCCAAACGTTGCATAAACGCCAACCGAAATCAACACGTCATGCACCATTGCGAGAATTGCGGCAATCGCCATTTTCCATTCGAAACGCCATGCGATATACATCGACACAATGACAAAGAAAATCAACAATGCACGAACTGCTTTTTCAGTAATGCTTCTGCCCCATGATGAGCTCACCGATGCAACGCTTACTTCTTGGACGTCAACCTGCGCTTTGGCGCTCAATGCAGTCTGCACCACCGTGCGGGCCTCGGTCGAAATCTCGCCTACCTGAGCACGAATACGTTTTCCATCGGCGCCATTTAACACCTGAATTTTTGCGTCTGCAGTTGGAATGTTGTTTGCATCCAAAATTGCGCGTACATCTTCAATCGTGATGGTGGTAGCAGGCACTTCCCATGCAACGCCGCCTTTGAAGTCAATGCCCAAGTTGAGGCCCTGTGCAAACAGCGAAATAAATGTCACGACGACAAATGCAAGTGAGATCCCAAAACCCCACCAACGCCGCCCAACAAAGTTGAACGTTGTCTCTCCGCGGTACAACCTGCCGAACATGCCGCTCATTGCGCAATCGATTCTGGCAATGCGACGCCGAGTACTTTGCGACCGCTAAGGAACTTGCTACGTGCAAGAAGAAGCACTGCTGGTCTTGTGAAGAAGTAAGCGATGATCACGTCACACAATGTAGAGAGCCCAAGGAAAAATGCAAAACCACGTACTGATCCGACGGTTAGCCACCAGAGCACGAGCGCACCCAAGAATGAAACTGTGTCTGCAGCCAAGATGGTGCGCCATGCAAGCGTAAAACTTCGTTGTGCAGAGCTGCGCAACGACTTACCAGCATGGAGTTCATCTTTAATGCGTTCGAAGAACACCACATACGAGTCGACCGTTACGCCAATAGAGACGATGATGCCGGCAACTCCAGACAAAGTGAGTGCAAGACCATTTGAGCGCGAGATAAATGCAATGATGCTCCACAACAGAGCACTCGACACCATGAGCCCACCAACCACGACGATGGTCAGCATGCGGTAATACACGAAGAAGAATGCCATTACCAAGAGCACACCGATCAGACCAGAGATAATTGCTGCACGCAATGAGTCTTTTCCAAGAGTTGGAGAAACGGTTTGAACTGTTGCAACCTTGAACTTGACAGGAACCGCACCGAACTCGAGAATCTTGGCTAGGTCGCGAGCTTCAGATTGAGAGAAGTCTCCACTGATCTGCACATTGCCACCCGCAAACACTGCTTCTTGAACTGTCGGAGCCGAAATCACTTTGCCGTCCAACGCAATAGCAATGCGTGCTGTAGGGCAAGTCGCATCGCGATTGAAACATTTTGTCGTCAGTGCATTCCACAAGTCTGCGCCATCTGCACCTTTTCGCAATTCAACAGTCACTGTCCAGTTGCCATTGTTGATCACGGCTTGCGCATTATTGGTAAA
>WLKU01000069.1 GCA_009701105.1 Actinomycetota bacterium
AAGTTGTTGCCAGCACCACATCTGGTGGAGTCACGGTCAACGGAACGATTTTCCACATGACCGGCCCATTCTTGCCATTCGGCGGAGTTGGCGAGAGCGGTATGGGTGCGTATCACGGCCGCGCCGGCGTAGATACTTTTCAGCATCTCAAGCCAGTGCTCAAGCGCTCAACACGTGTAGATGCGCCACTTGCGTATCCGCCGTACACCAAGCGCAAGTTTGCAATACTTAAAAAGTTCATTTAATCAATAGAGAGAGTTTCACATGAAAATCGGTGTTCAACTTTGGCCACAGGCCACATCAATCAGCGAAATGCGCAAGGCATGGAAATCAGCCGACGCAATGGGCGTTGACAGCATCTGGACATGGGACCACTTTTATCCGTTGTCCGGCGACCCAGAAGCGACACACTTCGAGTGTTATTCGTTGCTCGCAGCAATGGCTGCTGACACGTGCCATGCACAAATCGGTGCACTCGTTTCGTGCTTCACCTATCGCAATCCACAACTGCTTGCCGACATGGCGCGCACTATTGACCACATCAGCAACGGACGTTTTGTGTTGGGTGTTGGTTCTGGTTGGTTTGAGCGTGACTACACCGAGTACGGCTATCACTTCGGTACTGCCATCGAACGACTCAAGTTGCTCGAGGCTGGCTTGCCGGTCATCAAGTCACGTTTGGCGAAGCTCAACCCTCAGCCTGTCAACGGCACGATTCCAATCATGATTGGTGGCGGTGGCGAAAAGGTCACGTTGCGCCTTGTTGCGGAGCATGCCAATCAGTACAACTACTTTGGTCCGCCAGAGAGCTACGGCAACAAGATCAAAATTTTGGATGAGTGGTGCGCAAAGGTTGGTCGTAATCCTCGCGAGATCGAGCGAACGGTTGCTATTTATCCAAAAGAAGTGACATCCGAGATTTTCGCTCAGTACAAAGAGGTTGGCGCAGAACACATCATCTTGACGTGCTCAGATCCATTTGATTTCAGTGATCTTGAAAAATTGCTCAGCTGGAGCAAGTAACTACTTCGAATAGTGGCCGATGGCCTGAACAATTACGTCAAAAGCCTCTTCGGCCTGCACATCCCACACCACTTCACAGTTTGGGTTGAGGCGTTCAATGAGCCCACGCTGATCGATCATCGTCATGCCGCGAGTGTGTTCGCCGTTTAGTTCGATCACTACGTGTTGAGGCTTGGTGGTGAAAAGTTGTGGATGTGTGAGCGCGAGCACTGCGCACGGATCGTGGACCGCACCGCCTTGCATGTTGTCATGACGGCTTACGTAGACGTCAGAGAAAAAGACAAACAAGTCGGCGAGCACCGAAGCGAGATGGCCGGAAAGTGCGCGAACCTTTTCAATGCGCTTTGGAGTTGCCTGCAGTTTGTGTGTCACATCTAGGCCGCTCATGATCAATTTGCCGCCGTACTCAAACACCATTGCTGCTGCTTCTGGATCTGCCCAAATATTGAATTCGGCAGCCGCGCTGCGATTGCCGAACGAGCCACCACCCATGAGCGAGATGCCTGCAATACGGCGTGCAATGTCTGGTGCGCTGCGAAGCGCAAGAGCAATATTGGTCAATGGTCCTGTGGGCACCAACCACACACCTTCGGTTGCGCGACAGGTATCAATAATGAATCCAACTGCATCCTCGGAATCTGCTGGACGCGATGGCTCTGGCAAGTCGGCGCCGTCCAATCCACTTTTGCCGTGCACGTACGAAGCGTCCCGGGGTGGTGCAACCAGCGGTCGATGAGCGCCTTGGTGCAATGGTGCGGTTGACCCGATCATGTCGAGCACAATGCGCGCGTTGCGGGTGGTCGCACTAATTGGCGCGTTGCCGGCAACCGTTGTTACTCCGAGCACATTGGCATGCCGAGCAGCTACTACGAGCGCCATCGCATCATCGTGACCCGGGTCGCAGTCAATAATCATTGAAATTGGACTATTGGAAGATGTCATCCGCAAGACTCTAGTTGTTTGCCCACGTTCTTCTGTTTCGGCTCAGTGATGTGCCACAGTAGAGAGGTGAGTACGGCCCCAAAAGAATTCGCATTCGACGTCGTAGTGGTGGGCAGCGCCAATCTTGATTTGGTCGCAACTCTTGATCATCTTCCTAAGCCTGGAGAGACCATCGTCGCGCTCGGTTATGCCGAACATGCCGGCGGCAAGGGTGTCAATCAGGCGGTTGCTTGCGCTCGCATGGGTGCACGCACGGCGTTTGTTGGTTGTGTGGGTAACGACGATGCAGGGGTGTTTTTGCGCGGCGTGCTCGAAAATGAAGGAATCGACACGACGATGTTGCGCGTTGTTGACATGCCGACAGGTCGTGCATTTATCAACGTTGATAGTCGTGGTGAGAACGAAATTGTCGTGGTGTCGGGTGCCAACACGCAGGTTGGCGTTGCGCAAAATCCACTAGTTCTGCCAACTTCGCACGTATTGCTGATGCAACTCGAAATTCCGCTCACCACAGTACGCAACGCATTGCAGCTTGCGCGCCGCAACGGTGCTCTCACCGTTCTCAATCCTGCGCCTTTCAAGGCTCTTGATGCAGGAGTGTTATCGCTTGTAGATGTAATTGTGCCGAACGAAACTGAGTCGGCCGCTTGCGGTGGCACACAGGTGTTGCTCGACGCTGGAGTGAAGACTGTGCTCACAACGCTCGGCGAGCGAGGTGCAGTGATCAATACTCATACATCGGCTACCAGCATTGCACCACACAAGGTTGTTGCTGTGGACACGGTTGGTGCTGGGGACGCATTTATTGGTGCATTGAGTGCCGAACTAGCTCGTGGAGCAACTATCAGCGATGCCGCTGCAGTCGGTGCAGTTGCCGGCGCCTTGGCAACAACAGTGCGAGGTGCTGTGCCGTCGCTCCCTACTCAATCTTCTGTACGCAGCGCGATGAACAAATAATGAGTGACATCTCCAAGCCGCAATTGATGCACTTTTATGATGAAGAAAGTGCCGAGCTTGCGATCGCAATTGTTAAGTACGCAATGGAGCGCGTCAAGATGGATCCGCCCCCACTCGACAAGCCCTACACACTGAGCGAACTGCAACAAATTGTCGGTCAGACCATTAAGCCGGAAGGTCGTAATGGGCTAGATGTGTTGCGCGAGTTTGTCGACGAACTTGCACCATCGTGCATCAGTGTTGATCATCCACTCTTTTTGTCGTTTGTGCCGGGCGCTCCCACAGAGAGCTCGGTGTTGTTTGATTTGGTTGTTGCCTCATCCAATATTTATGCAGGCTCATGGCTTGAAGGCGCTGGCGCCGTGTACGCCGAAAACCAAGCAATCAAGTGGGTGTCAGACATGGCGGGCATGCCTGAAGAGTCGGGTGGTGTGTTTGTTGCCGGAGGCACTGCTGGCAACTTGTCGGCACTGATTGCTGCGCGCTGGCGTTGGCGTCATCGTGCAGGTGGTGCATTCGATCGCACTCGTCCATTGATCATTGCTTCTGGTGGTTCGCATTCGTCTGTTGAGCAGGCAGCAAAAGTGATGGATGCAGATGTTCTTAAAGTTCCCGCAGACCAACGTGGTCGCACCGATGGGGTAGCGATGCAGAGGTTCTTATCATCGCTCAATGAATCAGAATTGCAACGCATCTGTGCCATTGTCGCCACTGCCGGTACAACAAATGTTGGTGTTGTCGATGACCTCGATGGCATTGCCAAAGTTGCCAAGGCAATTGGCACGTGGCTGCACATTGACGGTGCATATGGTGCGGCCGCACTCTGCGCACCAAGCGTGAGGCATTTGTTTAACGGCATTGAACAGGCCGACAGCATGATCGTTGATCCGCACAAATGGCTGTTTGGCCCGTACGACTCGTGCGCGCTTATCTATCGCAATCCTGCCGAAGCTCGACATGCTCATACTCAACACGCCGAATATTTGGACGTGTTGCAGCAAGACGGTGAGGCAGTGCGCGACGAGGCCTGGAACCCTGCCGATCTTGCGCACCATTTATCTAGACGAGCACGTGGTTTGCCATTTTGGTTCAGCCTCGCGATGCACGGCACCGAGGCCTATACCGAAGCCATGGAAGCAACGCTCGAAGTTACTCGCCAAGGCGCACAGTTAGTGCGTGATGCAAAACATGTGGAGTTGGTGCTTGAACCTGAGTTGTCGGTCATTGTGTTGCGACGAATTGGGTGGACACCTGAGCAATATCAGATGTGGAGCGACCGCATTCTGGGCGAGGGTCTTGCTTTCGTAGTGCCCAGCACGTGGGATGGCGAAACCGTTTTGCGCATGTGCATAGTCAATCCACGCACAACAGTGGCGGGGCTTGCATCAATCATTGGCTCGCTCGCGTAAAGTGAGCGCTGTAACCAGAACCTATTTTTGTACTGGTTCTTTCTTGACAACAGTCTTTTTGCGGGTGCCGTAACGCTTGTTGAAGCGCTCAACGCGACCTGCGGAGTCGATGATCTTCATCTGACCAGTAAAGAACGGGTGGCTGGCGTTCGAGATGTCCAACTGCACACATGGGTATGTCTGACCATCTTCCCAGACCGTGTTTTTGGACGGATCTGGATTCATGGTGGTGCGGGTCAAAAATCGGTACTCTGCCGAGGCATCTTCAAAGACAACAAAGCGGTACTCGGGATGTGTTTCCTTTTTCATAAGTCTCACAGTGTAGCGGGGCATATTCCCCGTCTATACTTGTCCAATGCCAAATCGCTGTGATGTCCTCGGAAAGCGTCCGGGTACGGGCCATACCGTCTCCCACTCAAATATCAAGACCAATCGCTGGTGGAAGGTCAACGCCCACAAAAAGCGTTTCTGGCTTCCATCCGAGAAGCGCTGGATCACACTCAACGTGAGCTCCAAGGGTCTTCGCACAATCGACAAGTTGGGTATCGAGCGCATCGTCGCCGACATCCGCGCAACCGGTCAGAAAGTCTGAGCATCTAAGTCATGGCTGCAAAATCTAAGGACAAGCGTCCAATCATCAAGCTTCGTTCAACAGCCGACACTGGCTACGTGTACGTGACCCGTAAAAACAAGGTCAACTCACGTGAGCGTCTCGAGCTCAAGAAGTACGACCCAGTCGTACGCAAGCACGTCATCTTTAAAGAAGAGCGTTAAACCTCGCGCGCTACGGCGCGTTATGTTTATTTAAGTGCGTTTTGCAAATCTGCGATGATGTCGCTGGTTGCTTCAAGCCCTATTGACAATCGCAACATCGAATCTGTAATCCCGCTCGCTAGCTGCGCATCTGTGTCTACACCAATATGTGTGCTTGATGCTGGGTGACAAATCAAAGTCTCTGGGCCACCAAACGAAACTGCTGGTCGCACAATCTGCAATGCGTCAAGTACTTTGCGTGCAGCATCTTTGCCGCCAGCAATCTCAAATGAAAGCACGGAACCGAACTTGCGCATCTGCTTGGCAGCGAGCGCGTGTTGCGGGTGAAGAGCCAGGCCGGGGTAGTGAACTGCAGTGACTTGCTTGTGAGTTGACAGCCACGTCGCAACAGCCAGAGCACTTTCGCACTGGTGTGCAATACGCACGCCGAGGGTGCGAATACCACGCAAACCATTGAGCGCATCATGCGGTGATGCTGTTGCTCCATGCATCACCGAATATCCCCAAATTGAGTCGATCAAATCTTTTTCGCCTGCAACGACACCGAGCATTGCGTCGTTATGGCCTGCAATGCCTTTGGTCGCAGAGTGCAATACAAGCGAGACACCGAACGAAAGCGGTTGTTGGCCAAGTGGCGTTGCCAATGTTGAATCAACGAGTGTAAATGGTCCTTTTATGGCACCGAGTTCGGCCAAGTCAACGAGGCCCATCTGCGGGTTGGACGGTGACTCTGCAATCACCAACATGGTTTTGCCTGGTCTCACGGCCGCAGCCAAGGCACCTGGCTTGGAGCCATCTACATACGTCACGTCAATGCCGAGTCGCGCACATGGCCCATTAAGAAAAGCGATAGTGCCGCCATACAGCTGATTGTGGGCCACAATGTGATCGCCACTTGAACACAGCGCCAAAATCACGCTGCTCACTGCGCCCATGCCGGAAGCAAATGCAAGTGCATCTTCTGCGCCTTCAAGTTCTGCCACAGCTTCCTCAAAAGAACGAACTGTTGGGTTTGAGTAACGGGCGTAATTGCCACTCTTATGTGTGGAGAGCGCGTGCTTGGTGCTGTCGTCGAGCCCTGCCGATTGCCACGTAGTTGATGGCCAAAGTGTTGGCGCAAGCGAACCAGAAGAATCACGACCAGATGTGATCGCCGTTGTCTCGGGCTGCACTTTTGGTTGCTCGTTAGGCATCACAACAGCGTAACGAAGTACAACTCTGCAGAAGGTTCGCTTTATATATCCCTGTAGCCTGCATGCGTAGCTTGTCTACGGCGACGTGGCCGAATGGTTAGGCATGGGCCTGCAAAGCCCCGTAACCGGGTTCGATTCCCGGCGTCGCCTCAATTGTTTATTGAGTTAAATCTGTATTTGGTACGAGTTTGGTAACACGGATCAAATTAACTAATCCCTGTCGATGACTACTTGTGTGTTTTCGTACAGATCTGGAAGGTAATTCGATTTGATTCTGAATTTGGTTCCGTGATTGTGACCAGTCCTCGCATCGAAATCAATTTTCAATATGCCATTTTCTGCAAGTTCCAAGAATCCATCGAACGTAAAGTTGGAAAGAATGGTTACTCGCTTAAACAGAAATTCTTCTAGGCCTGCGGAGTTTCTTCGACGTTCGGCTTCAACGTAAAACGCATTAGTTAATTTTGCTCGAATAATCGCAGCCAGATCATCGAACCCCCAGTATGGATTCGGGTCAATGTCACCCAACCCGGTTCGGGCCTTTACGGTTTTTAACCACGCACTGTGCCGTTTATCTACTGAAGCTGAATCGAATGTCACAACAATTCTGTTACTGCTTCGATCCACTACAAAGTTAAAACCTCTGTCCGTTCTGGCTTCATTGGTCAGCGTCATCCGCAAACTCAATTCAGATTCTGGGTGGGTTGTTCCTGCTCCCTTGTGT
>WLKU01000007.1 GCA_009701105.1 Actinomycetota bacterium
CCGCTCGCTACCGTACAACCTCTACGACGCGGGGTGGAGCAGTCCGGTAGCTCGTCGGGCTCATAACCCGAAGGTCACAGGTTCAAATCCTGTCCCCGCCACCAGTAAGTAAAAGGCTCACCGAGAAATCGGTGGGCCTTTTGCATTTTGGTTTGAAGGTTCGATTGGTAGCCTGCTCCGATGTCAACTTCCAAGCCTTCAGTCACCATTCCTCAACAACCAGCGCCAACCGAACTCGTCATTGACGACATCACGGTTGGGACTGGTGCAGAAGCACTCAACGGCAAAAATGTCTCCGTGCATTATGTGGGTGTTGCATATAGCAACGGAAAGCAATTTGATGCGTCGTGGGATCGTAACGAGCCATTCGAATTTCGCTTGGGCAACGGACAAGTAATTGCAGGGTGGGATCAAGGCGTTGCTGGTATGAAAGTCGGCGGACGTCGCAGCCTTACTATTCCAGCGCACTTGGGATATGGAGATCACGGCGCAGGCGGCGTGATTAAGGGTGGCGAAACACTTGTGTTTGTTGTTGATTTGCTCAACGTTTTCTAAGGGTTGAACATAAAAGTTCAGCGGTAGACTTACATCAACAGAGATGCGCACAACAACAACGTTGTGTGCTCAACGAATTGGTGTGTAATGAATATCTTGGTAATCGGAGCAGGTGGCGTAGGTGCCTCAATGGCATCTATTGCTGAGACCCGATCGTTCTTTACAACGTTTATCCTCGCCGATATCTCATTGTCTCGAGCCGAAGAGGCAATTGCGTTGCTCGACGACCGCTCAAAGTTTGTCGCCGAGCAAATTGACGCTCGTGATCGCACGGCTATCTCGGCGCTGATCCACAAAGTCAAAGCCGACGTTGTCGTGAACGCATGTGATCCACGTATGAATGAGCCAATCTTTGGTGCTGCATACGATTCGCATTGCAATTACATCGACATGGCGATGAACTTGAGTGCACCGCATCCAACAAATCCTTATGAAGAAGTAGGCGAGCCGTTGGGAAAGAGCCAACTGGACGATGATGCCAAGTGGCGCGAGCGCAATATTTTGGCACTCGTGGGCATGGGTGTCGAACCAGGACTCAGCGATGTCTTTGCTCGCTATGCCGCAGACAACCTGTTTGACACCATCGACGAAATAGGTGTGCGCGACGGATCAAACCTTTCAATTGATGGTCTCGACTTTGCGCCGACGTTTTCTATCTGGACAACGATCGAAGAGTGTCTGAATCCTCCAATCGTGTGGGAGGCAGAGCGTGGTTTGTATACCACCGACTGCTTTAGCGAGCCCGAAGTGTTTCACTTTCCTGCAGGCATCGGGCCATATGAGTGCGTCAACGTAGAACACGAAGAAGTGTTGCTGATTCCTCGCGAGATTGATTGCAAACGTGTCACATTTAAATACAGCCTTGGCGCCGAATTTATTGACTGGCTCAAAACGTTTGCGTACTTGGGTCTCGACAGCAAAGAACATGTACGAGTAGGCGACGTTTCGGTATCACCTCGTGACGTACTGGCTGCAGTGTTGCCAAACCCTGCAAAACTTGGTCACTTAATGCATGGAAAAACCTGTGCCGGCACTTGGGTACGCGGCACCTACGACGGCAAACCACGTGAGCTTTATCTGTATCACGTTGCCGACAACGAGACCACAATGCGCGACTGGGGTTCACAAGCAGTGTTGTGGCAAACCGCAATCTGTCCAGTAGTTGCACTTGAACTGTTGAGCAACGGCAGTTGGAAAAATACCGGTGTTCGAGGAGCCGAAGCGTTTCCAGCAGATCCATTCCTTAACTTGCTCGGCGAATATGGCGCGCATCACGGCATGGTCGAGATGGGCCCTGGCTTATGGCCAAGCCCAAAACCAACAGGGCAACCTGGATGGGATCGCCCAGTAAAGCGCGCTGTCCGTTTGGGGTAGTAGTGCAGCGATTGCAAAAAATTATTTCTTTTATCGCCATCGTCTGTGCAACTGCGTTGATGTGGTCGGACACGGCAATTAAGTGGTGGACAAATATTGTCAACTTTTTTCTGCGCGTAAATCACGATGCGACTACATCGGTGATGAACAACAGACCATCGGGTGACGCGGATTTACATGCTGTCATGTGGGGGGCATGTGCAGTGCTGGTAGTTATTGCATGGACAATGCACCGGAAACGGTTAGTTGCACTTGCATTGCTTGCAACGTGGACAATTTTTGTGGAGATTGCTCAACCATGGTTTACTGACTTGCGAGCACGACAAGCCAGTGACTTGATTGGCAACGTTGTTGGAATTGGAATCGTCGTGGTGGCCTTACAACTCACACACATGCGAAAATCGATTACTAAATAGTTGGTCCCATATCACCAGCAATGTAGTGCTTGCGGCACAACAATTCGTAGCGCACGTCGTCGCCAAAGAGTGGCTCACTTGTGGTTTTGTCGGTGTCGCCAACAACGACAGTCTCTCCTTCGTACACAATTTGCCCATTGACTAAGCGAGCATTGTTGTTTGCACGCTCGCCACACCAACATCTCGCCTCTACTTGCATCTCCACGCGCTGGTCGGCGATTTCGAGCATGCGCTTTGTGCCCTCGAAAAGTAATCCACGAAAATCAGTGATCAAGCCAAATGCGAAGACGTCAACATCCAATTCGTCAACGATCTGAGCAAGTTGATCGCATTGTTCGAGCGTGTAGAACTGTGCTTCATCGCAGACGATAAACGAAATCGGCATATGCGACTGAGCAAGTTTGACAAGGTTGAGCCCCGGACTCATTTCAATTGCAGGTGCAGAAACACCGAGTCGGCTTGTGACTTGTGAACCATCGCGATCGAGTTTGGTGAGCAACAAACCAGGCACGCCGCGCGACGACAGATTGTGATGAATTTGCAGTGCAAGGGTGCTTTTGCCCGAACCCATCGTGCCAAAACTGAATCGCAACGTAGCCATGTCGTCAAGAACCGTAGTCTGCAATGCACCCATTGTGCACATGGCAATAGGGTGTAGGTAATGGACGCGCGAAAACTTGCTCAGATGATTGATCACACGCTCCTTGCTCCAGAGGCAACAGTGGCCGATGTGGAGCGTTTGTGTGCCGAAGCAATTGACCTCCAGGTTGGGGCAATCTGCATCTCGCCTTCGCTCTTGCCGCTCGCCACAGGCCTTTTGCCATCGTCGATCAAAACCGCTGCTGTCGTGGGATTTCCATCTGGCGCCCACAACCCTTTGGTCAAGAGTCGTGAAGCACGACAAGCGTGTGAACATGGCGCCAACGAGATCGACATGGTGGTCAACTTGGCGTTGGTGAGCAGTGCCAATTGGGCGGCAATAACTGATGAAGTGTCTACGGTGCGCGCAGCCATCCCATCTGGCGTCATTCTCAAAGTGATTATCGAATCTGCCTTGTGGAATGATGAGCAGATTATCGGTGCGTGCTCCGCTGCGGTGCTTGGTGGTGCCGACTTCGTCAAGACATCGACAGGATTTCATAAATCGGGTGGTGCTTCAATCGCTGCTGTGCAATTGATGAGAAAAACTGTTGGAAAAAACATTGGCGTGAAGGCAAGTGGTGGTATTCGCACCTACGCCGACGCAATAGCGATGATTGAAGCTGGAGCAAGCCGAATCGGAGCATCTGCTTCACGAGTTATTTTGGCGGAGGCTTTATGAAACGAGTGATTGCGGTAGCAGCGTTCGCATTCTCGATTATGGGAAGTGCGAGTGTTGCATCAGCCAGTGCTGGGTCAAGCGACACAACCACAACTACTACAACAGTTCTAGCTGAAGTTGCTCCAGTGCCAATCAAGTCGGGTACTGGTCGGCGCATCGTGTACGCCAATCGTCAACAACGCGTGTGGGTTATCAATGCGGACAACGAAGTAATCCGTACTTTTCCTGTTTCGGGCATGCTTGGCCAACCAGGCAAAGGAACATTTAGCGTCTTTAGCAAGTCACCAACTTCGTATAGCCCAGAGTTTGCTGGTGTGACGTTCCGTTTCATGACACGGTTTGCAATTGGTCGCAATGGTGGGAACATCGGTTTTCATGAAATACCAATTCGAAATAACAAGCCGATGCAGACAGTCGACGAGCTCGGAGCATTTAAGGGAAGTGGTTGCTTACGCTCGAGCACACAAGACGCTCTGTTCATTTATCAGTGGGCCACGCTTGGCACAAAGGTTGTCGTTGTTCCATAGAATACGGGAGTGTTGAAGAGTAAGTCTGCGCAGCGAATTTATTCGCTACTTATTGGTTTGTCGGTCTTTGTCTACGTAACCGGCGGAAGAATACTCAACCCAACATCTCGCGATTGGTTGATGGTCGGAGACTCAGCAACTCATTACATGGGATGGGAGTTTTTTCGACACACGTCGCTATTGCAATGGCCGCTTGGATTAAATCCCAAACTTGGACTGGATATTTCGAGTTCGGTTGCATTTACCGACTCGATACCACTCGCTGCTTTTATCTTTAAGCCGTTCAACTCTCTGCTTCCAGCGACATTTCAGTATTTAGGACTCTGGATTCTCATCTGTTTTGTTTTGCAGACCTATCTTGCGGCGCGCTTGCTGAGTCATTTCTTGACAGACCAGATTCAGATCGCTCTCGGGTCAGTCTTTATTGCACTGTCTCCCGTGCTCATATATCGCTTAGTTCACGATGGATACGGTCATATTGCACTTGTCAGTCATTTTTTGATTCTTGGTGCACTCAACCTGTACTTCACAAAACCACTGAAATCGTTGTGGTGGGCTCTGCTCTTTACTAGCACTATTTTGATTCAGGCATATTTTATTCCGATGGTTGCAGCCATCTGGATTGCAAAGTTGGTTCAATATTTGCGGCACGATGGTGGGTCTCGTTCAGTGGCAATCAAACACTTCGCTGCCGTCGCAGTTGCATCAATCTCCACTCTCATCGCGGGTGGGTATGTCGCACTTGGATCGAATCTATTTACAGGTGGTTCAGAAGTTACCGACTCAAGTTTTCCTTATTGGTTTAGGTGGCAGCCGCTCTCGCTGATTGACATACAAACATCGTTCTCGGGAACGTGGTCGCATTTGCTCTCTGACCAACAGGAATTGCGCGGCGATGTTGAGGGGTTCAGTTTTTTGGGTAGTGGAATAATTCTGCTTGCAGGCCTGGTTACTTTGGTTTTGCTGCTTCGCTATTTTGTCGCAAGATTTCCTCACTACCAACCTTCCCAAGTCGCTGCAGCGATCGGAGCCACGCTGGTTATCACTGCAAGCTGGATTGTCATGTCGACTCAAGTGTTTTCGATGGCACTATTTGTAGCGCTCGCTGTTTTTGTAATTCAGTTCAGTATTGAAAAGCTCGTCGCAAAGAAAAGTGAGTCACGCAGTCGTCATCGTGCTTTATATCTGTTGGTCGCGGCTCTTGCCGCATACTCGATGACGTTTAGGCCAGGCATCGGACGTCGAACATTCTTTGAGTATCCACTTGTCCCACTTTTCAAGCAATTCACCCAGACATTTCACACTCACGGTCGGTACATCTGGCCGGCGTATTATTTGCTGGTTTTAGTAGTCATTGTTGTTGCATGCAGAGTGTTCAATAAGAAGTTGGCCACGATCGTATTGGCCGGGTGTCTACTTTTTCAGGTTGTTGACTCTGCATCAGCCGTCACGACTGTGCGTCATCGATTTACAGATGCACCAGAATGGGTTTCGCCGATGCAAGACCCTCGATGGGAAGAGCTTGCCCGAACCCATAAGAACATCGTCACGCTTCCATTGCTGATTAACGATCTAGCGGATCGGTGGATGTTGATTGCGGATTTTGCATCGCGACACAAGATGGGTACTAATGCCGTGTACTTTTCGCGAATCAATATGGAAGAAGCTTCCCAATACGCTGGCAGACTTCACGATGGATTTCTCCATGGAACTCTTGATCCATCGAATATCTATATTGTCACCGACGATGCGTATTGGGAAGGAGTGGTGGGACTGAAGTTCCCTTACGCCTTCACGGGTGACATCGACGGATTTCACGTCGTTGTTCCGTAGCTAGAAGCGAGCTATTTCGGATTTGAGCAAGTCGAGACCAAGGTTGCCCAGATCGAGCCCATGTGCGTGCCACTTACGCAAGTCAAAAGCAGAGCCATGCTTTTTGCGTGCATCATCGCGCAAATCGAGCCACACTCGCTCGCCAAGTTTGTATGAAATAGCCTGACCTGGCCAGCCCAGATAGCGATTTATTTCTGAACGATTAAACGCATCATCGCTTGATGACCGAGCACTCAAGAATTCGAGCATCAGCTCTGGTGTCCACGCCTCACCTGGGTGCCAAGGCCATGAAGCAGGAATAGCAAATCCACAATGCATACCGATATCGATGACAACGCGTGCTGCGCGAAACGCCTGTGCATATAAATATCCAAGTCGATATTCTGGATTGGCGAAGAAGCCGAACTCGTCCATCAATCGCTCTGCATACAGTGCCCAACCTTCGCCATGACCAGACACAAATGTGTTTCGTTGAAAACGCGAGAGCTTTTCGGAATTGATCGTGGCAATTGCAACTTGCAGGTGATGGCCTGGCACGCCTTCGTGGTACGCAGTCGTTGGTTCGCTCCAACGTGGAAACACGGTGCGGCCATTAGTTGGATACCACGTGCGTCCGGGACGACTTAAGTCTTCACTTGGCCCTGTGTAATACATTGCTGCGGCGCCACCAGGAGGAGAGATCATCGCTTCGACTCGCTGAATGGATTTTGGAATTGAGAAGTGGTCTTCATCAATCAAGAATTTCATTGCATCATCCATGATTTCTTGCAACCAATCGCGCAATCCATCTTCACCAACAATCGAACGGGCAGGGTCGGTGTCAAGTAGATGACGTACTTCGGCGAGTGATGCACCTGGTTGGATCTCTTGTGCCACGCGTGCCATCTCGGCATCGAGACGTTCCACTTCGCCCCAGCCCCACTCGTACGCATCACGTGCCTCAACATTCATGCCCATGAATCGGCGTCGAGCTAGTGCGTGACGATCTGCGCCAACACCATCGTGAGCATCCGCCATCGGTGCATACTCGTTGCGCAAATAATCGGATGTCTCGCCGAGCGCCCTTGAAGCAGCCTTTGCTGCTGTGCGCAGTTGATCGATTGGCGCACCGGCTACGGAGGCAGCACCTTCAACGAACTGTTCAAAAAAGGCGGGAGCAGTGCCGCGGCCTGCCCATGAAGCAAGTTGTTCTGCCGATGCAAGCACTTGTCGGCGTTGCCCAAGTGCGCCTCGTTGCGCACCGAGTGCCCACGACTCGCGCATGCCAGCAAACGCACGCGGCACTTGAGACATGCGCTCTGCAATTACCGACCATTGCTCGGCCGTATCAGTTGGCATCAAGTCAAAGATCGAACGACCGGCATCGACATCGCCTGCGATCACACGAATGGATCGAAGATGTTCGTTCGCTGCGTATTCAAGCGTGCCCATCTCGAGCGACTCACGCAGTACGCCGGCGGCCAAACGATCTGCATCGGCAGAAGCATCAAGCGCATTGAGTTGTGTCAGTACGTCGTGATCCAGTGCTGCGCGAGCATCGTGTCCAGCAGGCGAGAAGTCGGTCATCTCGTGGTCGTGGCCAGGAATACCCATATACGTTGCAGCACCTGGGTCGAGCACGGCAAGGCGATCGATGTAACTATCTGAAAGTTTGTAGATCGGTGAAGTCATGACCCGATGCTACGGGGTTGCGAATGAGATGCCGATTTAGTCGCTAGTGCGATCTGGCCCATGGCGCACCACTTTGCCAATCACGATTGTTTTTAGAGTCTGATCAATGTGCATATAAATTCGTGAAATTTGGTTACCGCCCGTGCCCCGAGCTAGGTGGGCACTTAAGAGGACAGGCTTTCCATTCCAGATGATTGAATAAAAATCTGCGTGCTTCTGAGAGGTACCTTCACCAATATTGGGCACAAATGTGAGTCCAGCAGCGAGGCATCGACTGCGTAAGCCTTCAAATGGGAATTCTCCCTTATTCCATTCTGCGACAACTATGTTCAGGTCTCTTAAGTCTCGGTACAGGCGACCTGGGTGTGGTCCATGCAACTTGCTCCCAGTTTCAAACGCGGAAGGAGCAAATCTCAGATGAGAACATGTGTCCTTAGCTTTGTAGAGTGCCTCAAGAACATTGCGCATTTGTAATTCTGGCGCAACTCGTTCAACCAGTTTCTCGAACTCAATTTTGTCAACGACAAGTTTTTGGATGATCGCTTCAAGTCGAACATTCTCTGCTTCAGCGGCTTCGGAAAGTTCTTGAGAATCCTGAAGTACGTCGAACTGCTCATCACGTTCATTTTCGGTTTGTTCGAGGATCTCATCGAGCTGATCAATATGAAATTGCTTCTCATCAATTTGCTTCGTCAGGAGATCAATAGTTTTCTTGAGCGACTCGATGTCGGCACCAATCTTTGTTTCGGTAGCAACAGGACTCTGCACTTGACGGCCCAAAGCAGCACGCGGTGGTGCCTGAATTGGCAACTCTGGCTGCATGGTTGCTGCGTCAATAATCATCGCGGCGATTTGTTCACGTTTGGGTTGAGACGTCGCAACCACAGTTGGCTTGACGGGTTGTGGCCACATGATGGTGATGTATTGCTCACTTAGTGTCTGCGCACCGCAATAGGCATTAAATGCCTTGAGTGCGTCAGGAGTGGTGACGTGCGCGATATGCGCGATTCCTAACAGATCATGCGCAAGTGGCGCAGTGAGGGAGGCCTCTATATTTTTGCCCGCCGTGTACTCAATAATGATTGGCAGTCGTCGAGAAAGCGCGTCTAAAGAATCGGCGCCGAGTGCTTGACCATCGTCGGATGTGGCAATGATGCGAACAACTGGTGTGATGCGACGCTCGGCGTCGTAGACCTCGAGTATCTGAGAAATTTCGCTACATAATTGCAGCAATGCTTTTGGTGGCGCTTCGGCTGGTCGACGCGGCACAACAGAATCTTTTCCTGCGATATGTCGCATGCGTACGTCGAAAACCAGTTGGCCCCGGTGTGGTGCAATGGTGATTGTCGTGGTGCGCCCCGACCCGGTGGCCTTAAAAGTCTCGGAAATTTCAGCGCGAAAGACTTCATCATCAGGCGATTGCCTGACGCGGATGCGCATGTTTGCTGGCATTCTGTCTGCCGAAAAATAGCGATTGAGCCAATCCTTGACTTTGTCATTGCACGCTTGACGTATTTCTTCGGACCATTTCTTGGTCGGCAGGCTTACGGCATAGGTGGTCATCATGACCCCATTTACGCTAACGACACGACCTATGGTTGCGAAGTGAGTTTCCGTGATGTTTTTAGCCTGTGGTGTATCAGCCTTTCATTTACTTTTACGATTCCCCAGGCCTACCGAGTGGTACGGCACAACACCGTTGAAGGTGTTTCTGTCTTTTCGCAGATGCAGAGTTTGAGCGGTTCGATTTTGTGGGTCGTTTATGGGATTGTCGCCAACACCTATTTAGTGGTCACTGCCAACGTGATGACGATTGTTGGTTTTGGCACGGTGATCATTGCTCAGGTGCGTCACCGTGCAGTGTCGTGGCAACGAGCAGTGGTTGTGTTGACTGTGGTATTTGCAATCGCAGTTGTTTCTGGTGCGGTATCGAAGGATGTACTTGGTTTGATTGCAGTCATTGTCGGTGGCACCGGAATCGTGCCGCAAGCCATTCGCGCGGCGCGCACCACACACCTCGTTGGTGTTTCGGTAGCAACATTTGCGATGGTCGTCGTCATGTCAGTGTCGTGGGGCATTTACGGCCTGATGATTGACGACCTCTTTGTGGCAACACCCAACGTAGTGATTGTGCCAAGCGCACTCTTTATTATGTTGCGTGCCTTGCAGTCACACCATCGTTATGGCAAAACCACCGATGCAACGGCGGTGCCTGCACGTTGATGCGTAGCGGTCAGTGTGATCGTTTGACCTTTTTTGCCACGCACCAACCACGAGTGCATCACACGATCTGGAGTGCCATCACTTTTTGCATCTCCACTGACGCGAAAGCGCACACGACCATCTAGCTGTCCAAGCTTGACGCGAGGAGCGCTATCAATGATGTCGCTCGCATTAACACCATCAATCTGTGCGGTGAGCGGCAACACGATGTTGTGCTTGTGTGCCCAGGCGCTGATCTCGGTGCCGAGCCAGCCCGTATTGGCAATGCCTACACGTACTCGCCAAATGCCATCGCCAACCGACTGTGCATCGGCAAGCTTGATCTCGATGCGCGGCGATGCAAGTGCTTGAAAGAGCGCGAAATGCACATGCTCTTTGACTTCGTCGCGCAATTTGGACGGTGGAGCATTTGTCCACGTGCGAAAGAAGTCGCAGCCACCAATTTCAACTGGACCGAGTTGTGGGTGATCAAATTTTTTCCATGCAACGTAGGAGCCCGGTGCATGTGTGTCTGTCCATTTGCATACCGCCAAATCTTGTTCGGGCGTTGGCCCCACATACCAAACATCTGTTGGTGAGTGTTCTCCTGTCGCGTGATAAATCGCATCCCAAAATTCGGTCGTCCAACCGAACACGCCGAGGTGCTCATAAGCCCAATCGTCACCAGCCCCGCTCATAGTGTCGCTCTTGTCCCAAGTGAGATCTTCGTACACCGAATGCACTGGGTAACCCGTGTGTTGCACTCCAACTTTGCCGAGTTCGTTAAACACCCAAATGTCAAACGGCGGCAGTGTTGAATCGGCGCGTGTGCTTGAAGGGCGCAACATAAAACCACCTGCAGTGTGGAATGCGTTATAGCCACACACGTTTGTGCGTGAGCGAGCAGCGCGCACAAGTGCATCTACTTCTGGCTCCGACATTGGGTGGTCGCCTGAGCCGAGTACGGTTGTGCCCCAACCTGCAGGGAAGTTGCGATTGAGGTCGAGACCTGCCGGATCGCGTGGCATCGGAATTGTGAAACCGTCAAAATTCTCCAACAAACCTTCATCGAGTAGGCGGTAACGATTTTTTCCGGCAGGCGCACCGAGTGGTCCGACTGCAACCATCACGCGAGCATCCTCATCGTGTTCCATCCACGCACCGTCAACATCGGGTATGCGCATGGTACGAATTGTTCCATCACCATCAATGTCTTCAACACTCAGACCTGGCCAACGATGTCCATCGCGCCACGGCCACGAGCGCACGCTCGAGCGGTGATACAGGGGTCGATCTAGAAGCGCGTCTTCCGCACCGTCTGGATTGACTCGGGGGACGATATAAAACGTGCGTGTGCGCAACGCTTCAGTGACTTGATCGTGCTTGCCAAAGTTGTTGGCAAGGTATTCCAAGATGAACAATGCGGCAACACTGCCTGTCGCTTCGGTTGCGTGAATGTTGGCATCGATCCAATGCGCCGGCTTGGTGTTGTGCGCGCCGGTCGACGTATCGGTCACCGTAGCGATCCATAAATCACGACCTTTGTGAGACTTGCCATAAGTTTCGAGTGCCACAAGACCAGGAAATTGTTTTTGCAAGTCGTGCAACCACGAGACCATCTCGTCGTACCGTAAGAAGCGATCAAAGTTGTAAGTCATGTGCCAAGGTTACGCTGTTGTCGAGGAGGTGAATTCGTGCCACATATTCCAGTGTTTCAGCACTCAACTGGCAAGTGGCGCCCCCGTTGGCGTGGGCGAATTCATGCCATTGCAGTTGCGGCCACAATACCCGCCGGCATAATTCTCACCCTCGTCACACCTGCTGGCATTGCTCGTTTCGCAGTTGGCATATATGCGTTGTCACTGCTTGCGTTGTATTCAACATCTGCGTCGTACCACCTGTTTACGCGCTCGCTAAAAGGGCAGCAGATAATGCAGCAACTCGATCACGCGATGGTCTATGTGCTTATTGCTGGCTCGTATACGCCGGTGTGCTTGCTGGCATTGCCGCGCAAAGTTGGCGTGCCTTTCTTGCTCTTCATTTGGTTAGCCGCAGCAGTTGGTATGGGCCTGAAGATTACGTGGAAAGCAAAGCGTGTTGGGCATGCGTTGTATTTGATTATTGGTTGGGCAGCACTTGTGATCTTGCCGTGGGCATATCACCGTGCCGGTTTCACCAGTCTGTTGCTGTACGCACTCGGTGGAGTTGTCTACACCGTTGGCGCTGTGTTGTTTTATATGCAAAAACCAAAACTCTCACCAGAGATATTTGGTTTTCACGAAATCTGGCATGTGTTTACTGTGGTCGCTGGCATCTTGCAGTTCGCTGGCGTCGGTGTACTTATTTCGCGCGTCGGTTAACACCTAGCGAAACAATCGTTGCGGGAATAAAAAACGCACGACCGTGAAATGAGACGTCATCCCAATGTTTTGTCGTAACTGGCGCATGCCATGCACGGATGCGATAAATCAGGAACAACAAGATCAGTGTGTGTAGCGAAATGATTGACCAGGCAAAACCCTGTGTGCCGATGATGTCAAGAAATGGTGCAGCAACTAGCGGGCCGATCATTGCGCCAAAGCCATACAGCGTGACTAGCTGCGATGCGGCAGCACCCATTTGTTCTTGTGACACCCAGTCGTTTGTGTAAGCACCACCGACTGCATATAACGGAAAACTAAAACCACCGATGGCAAACAGCAGCGCCGTGGTGAACCAACTGCTGGGCGTTTGTGTGAGCATGACAAGACCCAGAACAATCACGGCAAGTGTGCTGAGCACGCCGATGATGCGTCGATCAAGATCGTCGGATGCTGAAGAGATCGGCCAGGTAAGCGCCATGCCACCAAGGTTGATGGCTGCGATCAAGATGCCAACGCGGCCAACGCTGAGTCCTTCGCGTGTTGCATAAATGACAGCCATGCCGAGCATGCCACCGTGCGCAAGACCGACAAGCAGAATTGTGCCGGCACCAGTTGGAACAATTCTTGCAAGTTCGCGCATGGTGATGTGCGTGTGGTTGTCGACATTAGGGGTTGCTGCTTGTTCAGACATTGCGACAGGAATGACAGCAAGCGATGAGACAACTGCAGCGAATGCGAAACCCGTGAGCGTGCGTGCATCAAAATTGAACACCAGCAACTGGCCAGCACCGTATGCACCGATCGTCACAACGTTGTACATGGCGAGTAGGCGACCGCGGAATGTGTTGCTTGCAAGACCATTCAGCCAAGACTCAGCCACAACATACAAACCCGCAAAACAAAAGCCAGTGCTACTGCGCATGATGATCCATACGAGTGGAGAGTCATAAACACCGGTGATGAGTACGGAAGCACTGAGCAGTGAGGCGAGCGCTGCATAAACGCGAATGTGTCCCACTTGTTTGAGTGCGCGAAGCGTGTACCACGAGCCGAGCAAGAAGCCCGCGTAGTAGGCGGTGGTGATGCCGCCGCTGACGAGAGTGGGCAGGTTTTTAAGTTCGGCACGAATGCCGACCAATGTGCTGTAGACGCCGGCAGTGACAAGGAGCAATGCAAGGCCAGTGAAGAGACCCCAGGTCGAGAGCAAAATGGTGCGCCGAGTGGAATTGAGGTTGGGGAGGAAACGCACCGCATCAGTCAAGCACGAGAGTTCAATCTGATTGAGGTTCTTTTGTTTCGAGCAACTAGTCTGTTGGCAAGTCGGGTCGCTAGCTCAGTTGGTAGAGCAACGGACTTTTAATCCGCAGGTCCAGGGTTCGAGCCCCTGGCGACCCACTGTTGTTAGGTTTTTCTTGTGTCGTAATGTCTTTGTTTTCAGGGGAATACGGGCGCACAGTGTTGTCAAGTTCGGTCAGTTCTGACCCTGTTGCCCCCTTTTTGCCCCCCTTTGCCCCCTTCGCCCTGCCTTCGCTTGTTGCCTGGTCAAGCACTGACCCTGCGCTATCGGCTGCGAGTTTGTCTGCACTTGGCAAAAAGTGGGCGTAGACATCCAAAGTGGTCGAAGCGTTGGCATGACCAACACGCCCCTTGACGATATGGATTGCTACACCCGCCTGTAGTGCTGAAGTTGCTGCTGTATGCCTGCCGTCATGCAAGCGAATTACTGGCAAGCCTGCAGCCTTTGCAGTCTTTTGGAATAGTCGAAGCAAAGCCTTTGGGTGAATTGCGTGACCGTCAAGCGTTGCAGCAACTAAGTCAGTGCCCCAATGACCCAACACCTGGGCTGCTGCTTCTTGTTCGTTCTTTAGGTTCGCCAGTGCTGTGACTGTGCCTGCGTCTATTGCAAGGTGTCTTTTACCTGCAGTTGTTTTTGGGCTGCTAATAACGACACGGTCATTGGCAATAGTGCGAGTTTGTATGACATAGATACGCCCTTCGACAAAGTCAACATCTTGCCAACGAAGCCCCGCAAGTTCGCCCCTGCGCATACCTGTTACGAAAAGCAAGCGCCACAGTGCTGCAAGCGGGTCGTTGACCTTTTCGACATACGCAAAGAACTGACCCACTTGTTGGTCATCCCAAACATTTAGGGCGGGTCGTTCATACCTGGGCAAGTCTGCTGCGCTTGCAGCGTTGTTTGGTACTAACTGCCAACGCACTGCGTCTTTCAATGCTTGCGACAAAGTGAGGTGAATATTGCGCACAGTCTTAGGCGATAGCCCAACACCCTTCACAGTGTTTTTCTTGCGCCTGCCATTGTTCAGCAATTCGGAATAAAAGCGGGCAACTGTGTTGGGTGTCAACTTTGACAACTGCACTTCGCCCAGGTGCGGAATTAGATACTTGTCAACATGCTGCGTCACTGACGCAAGCGTTGTGACTTTGACACGCCCTGACCGTTCGTAATCGGTCAGCCATGAAGCCAAGAATTGTGCAACTGTTTGCTTGCCTGCGCCTGTGTACCTGCCCCCGTCAAGAAGTGTCAACTGTTTAGTCAATGCCTGTTCTGCTTCACGCTTTGTAGCAAAGCCTTGCTTCTTGTAGCGCTGTCGTTTGCCGTTGACAGTCACGCCTACTTGGTAGCCCCAACTGTTTTGCTTGTTGAAAAGTGAACCCCGTTGCTTTGTCATTTTGTTTTGCCCTTCGTGTTTCGTTTAGTTGTTTTCTTGTTCGTGCCGGAATTGTCTTGCTTGAAAAGCTTTGGGTGCAACTGTTTGCCAAGTCGAATATGTTTTTGCGCCCAGTCAATGCCGTAACCAAAGTGCGCTGCAATAACTTGCTGCTTCATACCTTGCGGGGTTGCTTGGTGCAGTTTCCCTATTGCTTCGTACAGTTCTTTGCCTTCAAGTTTTGGTGCGCCTGCAAAGGCTTCAACTGTTTTTCGTGGCGTTGAAACATGACCCAATATGTTGAAGTCTTTGCCAAAAGGTTCTGCTTTAGTTCGTGGCGAAACAACAGCCAAGAAACTGCTTGCTTGAATTGCTAAGCGCCGAAGTTCGTCAACTGGTAAATCATGCGAAGTCAGACCAAGACTGTTCTGCATTTCTGTTATGTGCATTTCTGTTATGCGCATTTCTGCACCCTTGTTCGTGGTCGCATAGTTTGCAGGCTTCCAAACATCTACGACAAACTCGACACTGAAGGGCAGACCTTCAACCTTGAAGCGCCCAGGTAAGTAATTGCCCGTGACCCTTGTGGGCTTTTTCACTTTTGACATGTCAACATCTAGGTGGAAGGCAACTTTGTGGTCGCTTCGTGAACTGCCTATATAGGTCACGGTCAGCGTGTTGCCGTTACGCAGTTTTCTACTTGCTGTGTATTCGCTTTGCATGACTTCGCCCTTCGTACTGTTTGCCTGTACTGCCTGAACTGTGTACTGATATTGAAACTATCTGAACAGTACACCATAATTGAAGTCATGAACAGTCACAAACAGAACCCCGCAGAACTTTTAGCAGACCCTGCCAGGGTCACGGTCAGCGTCAGCCAGGCTGCAGCCATTTTGGGTGTTGCCAAAAGCACAGCCCACAACACTTACAAGACCACAGGCTTTCTGTGTAGTGGTGTACCTGTGCTGCGTGTTGGCAAGCGCTGTGTTGTATCAGTAGCCCACCTGCGCAGCGCCCTGGGTCTTGACGACCTTGTGCCTGCCTGACAAATAGAACAGCCCCCGCAAGTAACTGCAAGGGGCTGTGAAGGGCGAACTTCAATGACAACTTTACAACACAACTGTGGCAACTATGTCGCATGACGCTTTGCTATTCATAAACACTTGCCCAACACCCATGCCAAGTAGCAAACAAGTGGGGCAGGCAACTGTCTGGCGTGTTTTCAGCAACTTGGTCAGTCACGCTTCGACACCTGACTTGCTTGTATGGGTGTCAGACCGCACCCAGGCAATAGAAACAGGTTGCGACAGGCGCACAATTCGTGCAGCCCGTACTTTGCTTGCAGGCACTGGCTTACTTGTTGACACGCAAACAAGAAAACATAAAGGCGTAAAGGTGTTTCAGTTAGCAATACCAAAGTTTCAAGACGCAGTGCAGGCATTTAGTGGGCGTGATACCCCGCCACCTAGACATGACGACAGTGGGCAGGCAAGTGGGCAGGCAAGTGGGCAGGCAAGTGGGCAGGCAAGTGGGCGTGATAACCCGCCACAAACAGAACAGAACTTGAACACAACACAAGCGCTATTCGAGTTAGTAGTGAAGCGACAACTTGAACACGAAAACTGGCGCACTAACACAAACCTTGAAACCTTCAAGAAAAACAAAGCAGCAGAATATTTGCCTGTATGTGAAAAAGCTTTGCGCCAATACCGAGGCGGGCACAATGACCCTGATGTTGCACTGTGGGTGCTGTCTGACCTGTTCAAGCAAGATGAACTGCACAGACTTTCAAGTGCACTTCTTATGCAACTGACAGACCGCTACGGGCTGCCAGGTGGCAACTTGGTCAGCAAAGAACCTGACTTCGACCCTGAACAAAGCCGACAAAGCGCACAACAAGTGCTTGAACAGTTCAGGCAACAGTGCGAACAGAACAGGCAGAAATAGCAAGCCGCTTTTTTTCGGCTTTCAAGCAAAGCCCCCGCAAGATACTTTCCCTATATATTTTCAAGACTTTTTTTGTTGGGCGATACTTGACACCCCGCCCCAAGTCTTTTCTATCTGCAACGGTTGACTAGCGCTGGTTTTGTCTTAATTTTTTGGTTTTTCCCAAACAATTACAAATTGACCGTTCTTGTCATTGTGGACTAGCGACACAATTGACCAACCTTTGCTGTCACCTTCGTTTACTGCCTCTTGTAGTGCTTTACGCCCTGTTGTTAGTGCGGTGACAGTTTCGACTATGTACCTACCCGTTGCGATTTCGTCATCATCTTTGTTGCGCCCAAATGCCATGCCTGAACAGTAGATGATTTTTCAGTGCTGCTTTCATTGCTAAGCCTGCGCCATGGCATTTAAGAACAAGCCCGAAACAACCCAGGTATCGCAGATAGGGAACTAGGCAAGACGGGGTCAGGAGTTAAGTCAATAAAAATGGTTTCTTGCGGGGGTTAGTCTGTCCAAATGCGCCCGCTGTTAATCGTTTTAGTTATCTATTTTCTACCTACTTTGATTGCAATTCTTAGACGACTACCCAAAAGCCAACTTTATGAGGTGATTATTGGCAACATTGTTTTGGGTTGGTCTGTCGTTTTTTGGTTTTTAGCATTGGCAAATGCGCTTGGTAGAAAGCAAAAAAAGCTTGACTGACCAACTCTGTGAGAGATAGTCGGGTGGGGTACGGGGTGTGGATTAGATTTTCAGAAAAAAATTCCTTTAATTTTTCTAGTTATATAACACCATATAAGTCATACTTAATTTGTGCTTGCCTTCACGACTAGGTTCTATGTCTACGCTGCGGTATTGCTGTCGGCGCTATTTTTGCCAATGATTTTTGGTCAACTAACCGAGCGTGGATTGATGAAGCCCAAGAGTAAAAAATCGCACCGAGTAATCACTGGTGCTGCTGAAACCTATAGTGGAATAGTGATGGGCATTGTGTTTTTGCTATTCCTTGGGGTGTTTTTGTGGTGGTTTTTCAGCCCGTGATAGAAGTGCTTTAAATGCAAACTAAAAGTAGTTTTGCTGACGGTGTGCGCTTGGCGTAGCGCAGGGGTGAACCTGTAAACAACAGCAGAAAAAACTATCTACTAGTCACCATATGTTCTTGGTGGGTCTCTGTCAGCCCCGTTACACGCCCTCAAGTCTGTATATTCTTGGGTTATTGTGGCGTTTGACCAAAACCAAGTGACCATGCTGCCAGCGAAAGCATCATGACAAGTTGTATTCACTACATAAATTGACGGGGCTACTGGTTGAAGTTCTTGGTCAGGTGAATTGCTTGACGCACAAGCCGACCCAAGTAAGGCGAAAACGCACAGCGACATAAGTCTTTTCATTGTCTAAGAATAGACCTGCCCCCTTGTTGCCCCCTTTTCGCTGTGCAAGCCTTGCCCCTATTAGTAGGTGACTAGGTTCGAGCCCCTGGCGACCCACTGCAGAGTTGTGACGTGATACGGGGTATCTAATATTGAGATACTTACCCAATAGTAATCGTTTTGGCAGATATTGCGCCATACTGGAGAGCATGATTACAGCATCACTTATCCTTCTGGCCCTTGCCCTCGTTGGTCACCTCACGGTGATGAACGCCGTTGACTCATTCAATGGTTACGGCGAGAGCGACTCAACTTACAAGTTTTAATCAACTGATCGGCCATCTCGCGGGGCGAGACTAGAGGCAATGACCACAGTTGATACCTCTGCAAACCAGGTAGATCTTTCGATCACTGGAATGTCGTGCAACGCATGTGCGATGACGATTGAAAAAGGTTTGAATCGTCTCGATGGTGTTGAGGCAACCGTCAACTTTGCGACCGAGTCTGCTCGTGTCACGTTTGATGCATCGCAGACAGACACGCTGAATCTTGTATCTGTTGTCGAGTCGCTTGGCTATGGGGCACGACCACTTGCAGAGACAACTCCTGACATGTTGGATGCAGAAGTTCGTGAGCGCGTGGCCATGCTCAAGACCCGGTTGACCGCAAGCATCGTTTTAGGTGTTCCGGTTGTACTGGTATCAATGTTTTCGGTGCTGCAGTTTGCTAATTGGCAGTGGTACGCAATGGCGTTTTCTGCACCCGTCGTGACGTGGGGAGCATGGCCTTTCCATCGAGCCGCACTGATGAATGCTCGTCATCGCGCAACAACGATGGACACGTTGATCTCGCTTGGGATTGTGGCTGCAGTTGCGTGGTCGGTGTGGGCTCTTGTGTGGGGGGATGTGACTGCACATTCCGAAATGACCGGAATGATCGGCATGACCGGTGGGGTCCATGTCTATTTTGAAGTTGCTGTTGCAGTAACTATTTTCTTGTTGGCAGGTAGATATTTTGAAGCACGTGCAAAGCGTCGTGCCGGTGACGCATTGCGCGCATTGCTGGCATTGGGTGCACGCACTGCAACCGTCTTGCGTGATGGTGAAGAAGTAACTGTTGATGCAGTATTAATACGAGTTGGCGACATGATTGTTGTGCGCCCAGGCGAGATCATTGCTGCAGATGGTGTTGTGATGGAAGGTACGTCGAGCATTGATGCATCAACGCTTACAGGCGAAAGCGTGCCGGTAGATGTGCAAGTAGGCAGCAAGGTCACGGGAACAACAGTGAACTTGACTGGACGGTTGGTAGTGCGTGCGCGTCGAGTTGGAGCCGACTCGACCTTTGCGCAAATCACAAAACTCGTGCGCGATGCGCAATCCACCAAAGCTCCAGTGCAACGACTTGCCGATCGAGTCAGCAGTGTTTTTGTGCCAACTGTGATCCTGTTGTCGCTTGCCACATTTGTCGCGTGGTACGTGATGGGCGACGACATTGAACGTTTAGCCGATGCATTTGAAGCCGCAGTTTCGGTGCTGATCATTGCGTGCCCTTGCGCACTCGGGCTTGCCACTCCAACTGCGTTGATGGTGGGAAGCGGCCGTGCAGCACAGATGGGCATCGTGATCAAGGGTGTCGATGTATTGCAAAGCACGCGACGTATCGACACCGTGGTATTTGACAAAACAGGCACAATAACTACAGGTGTCATGCAGCTGCTCGACGTTGTAGTGGCAGCCGATGCAACCCGCGCCGAAGTATTGGGCTTTGCCGGTGCATTGGAGTTTGCAAGCGAACACCCCGTAGCAAAAGCCATTGCCGCTGCTGCTCGTGCCGAACTGGGGCAACTTGCAAGCGTGCAACAATTTGAGTCGATTGCCGGGCAGGGAACAGTCGGCGTGGTCGATGGTCATCGCGTGATGGTTGGCGGTGAGCAGTTGCTCAATGCGCGCACCGTGATTATCCCGAGTCCACTGCGTGAAGCATTGAAAGTTGCGCGCGACTCCGGCAATACGGCTGTGTTGGTGGCCTATGACGGAATGGCCAAGGCAGTGTGCGTAGTAGCAGACAAACCGAAAACCAATAGTGCTGCAGCAATTGCTTCGTTGCGCGAACTGGGTTTGCGACCAGTGTTGCTCACAGGCGACAACTTGGCCACTGCATTGGCTGTTGCAGAACAAGTCGGAATCGAAACTGATGATCAACACGTAATCGCCGGTGTGTTGCCTGCAGAAAAAGTGCGTGTTGTTGCTGATTTGCAAGAACGTGGTTACGCAGTTGCAATGGTGGGCGACGGAGTCAATGATGCTGCAGCACTTGCTCAGTCTGATGTGGGAATTGCCATGGGAACTGGCACCGATGTTGCAATGAGCGCTAGTGATCTCACCATTGTGAGCGGAGACTTGCGTCTTGTAACCGACGCGATCTTGTTGTCGCGTGCCACACTGCGCACGATCAGCGCCAACGTGTTTTGGGCTTTTGCATACAACGCGGCTGCAATACCGCTTGCTGCACTTGGATTGATGAACCCAATGTGGGCTGGCCTTGCAATGGCATTGTCGAGTGTGTTTGTGGTGAGCAACTCATTACGTTTGCGTAGTGCAAAACTTAGTCAGCACACTGCATTTGTTCACGCAACTCGCTGATAGCGGTGCTTCTCCAGCTGTGCACAGTGCGGATGTTGACACCTGCATCTGCTGCTATTGATCGAAAACTTTTGCCGTCTGCGAGTTGTTGCAACACACTGAGCGAACGTGGACCCAAATTCCATTTTGATGCTTCTGCAAGCAAGTTGACCACCTCGTCTTCTGGGTTGATTTGAGTTTCGGGAGTCGGGATCTTTTCGATTGCATCGTCACCCCATGCAACAGCGAGTTGCTTGAGGCGACTGTCGCGCACAAAA
>WLKU01000070.1 GCA_009701105.1 Actinomycetota bacterium
CTCGCAACACGGAGGGCTCTCCTCGTGTTACGACCGTAAACCACAACAACACAAACATCGTCAACCCAAGCCGCCACGACGACCGAGCGCGCATCAGCAACGGGCCCATCACTGTCAAGAGAAATGCAACATTTTGCCCCGACACTGCAGTGAGGTGCGACAAACCACTGTTTCGAAATGATGTGATCATTGTGGCTGGTTGCTGTCGATCATCACCGATGATCAAGCCCATAAAAAGCGCACCTTCGTCACGAGGCATCACTGCTGCAGATCGCGCCAATGCTTTGCGAATATTATTTGCACTCAAATAGAGCACCGAACCATTACCAAAACTTTCGCTGACCTCGCGAACGGCAAAGGTTCCCACAATATGTCGATAAGACAACCTGTTTTGTTTGCTTGCTTCAAGACGCAAACGATCTCCCGAAACCCACAGCACCTCACCCGCCTGGCGATTGCTTAATCTTCTTCCGGGTAGACCGTAGGCATAGACAATGAACCGCTCACCATCGAGTTGCAAGACGGTCTGCACTCCACCGTTTCGCCATTGCGGGTCTTCCATCACCTTTGCAGTGCCATCAAACGAACCCAATTGCGGTTGTCGAAGTTGGCTCCACGAATGCGCACCCAAACCCGCGCCAGAAAATCCGAAGAAAATCATCATTGTCATCAAGAAGATGTTCCTCCTACGCAATGCGCTACCGATAACCAATACAGCGCTAACCCACAAACTCAATACAACATGATTTGTGATGCTGACCGACATTCGAGTGCACACCAACAACACGATTGCTAACAACAAGACGTAGCTATCGCTGAGTTGAGGCAGATGCCCACTTGAGCCATGTTGTGTCTCGTAGAATTGAGGTATGTCAGAAGTAGAAACATCGCAACCGCGCGCGCGTTCGCCACGCATCGTTGTAGATGGCATCATTGCCAACCGCAATTTGGTGCGCAAGCGTGGAGGCGTCGTGGCCGTTGCCATGAGCGCTTGCCTCGCCCTCGTTGGCCTGATTTTGCTTGCGCTTCCTGGCTCACTGCTTAGCATCTTGGGATATCTGATCTTGGTGATTGCACTGCCCGTGTTGTCCATTGCAGGTGTTCCCGCTGTTTCTACATTTGTGAGTTACGCACTTGCCACCTTGGCAAGTGCAGCCATCTGGTTTGCTCTTGGCCAAGTGTCGGCTCTTCGGGCGACTCGTCGCGCAGTTGCTGGCTGGCCCGAATGGGCACGAGAATTTCGACCACTTGCCATTGGCGTTGCAATCGGCGCATTGTTGGCATTGGCGCTGAGTGCCATTGTGCTTGGCGCGTTGTAGCACCTGCCCAGTCACACACGCACTCGTGCGCGCAGCGCCGCAAGTTTTGATGGCCCGATACCGCGCACATTGAGCAAGTCATCGACAGATGCGTACGGTCCGTTTGCGACGCGGTAGTCAATGATGGCCTGAGCGGTCGATGGCCCAACACCTGGCAGTGCGTCTAGATCTGAGATTGTTGCGCTATTGATATCGACAATGCCAGCAGTAGGCGTCGCGCCCCCAACCGCGCCAGCACCAGCACCAGCACCAGCAATCGGCAAGTTGATTCCAGCGTGTGGTCGGGGCAATGTCACTCGAGGTGTTGAGCCCATTCGCGGAATAAACACTTGAGCAGCGTCTACAAGCGGTGCAGCAAGATTGACCACAACGAGATCGGCTTGATTTGTTGCGCCGCCTGCCGCCTGCAGCGCATCAATCACGCGCGCTGTTGCTAACAACACATACACACCTGGTTTGACCACCTCGCCCGACACATACACCGTGATATTCGCCGAAGATGAAATTGCTGACGACGCATCCGTGTTTGATGCAATCGTGTTTGATGCGACAGACGTCGTTGCGAACGGAATACTTGCCTCGGGAGGTGGAGGCGGAACTCGCACCACCCACCACACACCCGCGACCATGACAACAACACCGAACGCAGATGCCAAGATGCGGCTAATTCCAATCCAATGAATGAAGTCGATGAGTGGTCTTGGCACGACCCGATGTGTGCCGCAACTAGAAGAGTTGTGCGGTCAATCTTTTTCGGTGACCAGCACTGCGTGGGTCGAGAGGCCCCATCGCTTCCATGATGTCCAAATACTTTTTACGCGCGTCTTCATCGGCTTTCACTTGAGGCAGCAGGGCTGTCAGTTGCGCGTCATAATCATCGGTTGGCGCGAAGGCAGCTCGAGCTGCAGCGATGACAACTCGCACCTTGTCGGTCTCGGGCACCAATGCCAGCACACCTAACGCGCCAGTCACATCACCTTGAGCCAGCAGCAATTCGGCCAGCAAGATTGCAATTTGTTCGTCACCGGGCTTGAGCACAAACGCTTCACGCAAACTCGCCTCATCGCCTACTGCCAACAACGACTCAACAGTCGGCACTCCACCCTCAGGCATCAGTGACTGTACAAATTCGGCGATTACGTGCTCGGACTGCGCACCGACAAAACCGTCAAACATTGCCCCGTCTTTGAGCGCATACACAGCAGGTATTGATTGCACTTTGAACGCTGCAGAAATCGCCGGATTTTCGTCCACATTGACTTTGGCAAGTATCACCCTGCCATAGGTGGCATCAGTGAGTTTTTCGAGAATTGGTCCAATCGTCTTGCACGGCCCGCACCATGGTGCCCACAGATCAACAATGACGGGCGTGGTCTTCGAGCGCTCTAAAACCTCGGCCTGAAACGTTGCATCGGTTACATCAATCGCCATACCCACGACGATACTGCCGAGTATGACATCAAGCCCTTGCTTGACTAAGTTTGCTTGTCAATGAATGCAACGCACCCAACGCCTGCGGGCATTAATGCAGAATCAGTAACTCGATGGCTGAGCGCAAATGTTGCTGGCTCAGTCGCACCTTTTCATTTTGAACTCATCGCAGGCGGACACTCCAACCTCACGTTTAGCGTGACCGATAGCGCCAACCATCACTATGTGTTGCGCCGACCGCCACTGAGCCACGCACTTGCCAGTGCTCACGACATGGGTCGCGAACACCGAGTGATCTCGGCGCTGCAAGACACCAAGGTGCCAGTAGCCCCAACTCTTGCAATGTGTGACGACGTTTCAATAAATGATGCACCGTTTTATGTGATGGGTTTTGTCGATGGAATCATCGTTCGCGATCCAGAGATTGCGTCAAGCATGCTCACTCCAGCTACTCGTCTGCAGGCCAGCAACTCACTCGTCGACACCATGGCTGCAATTCATGCCGTCGATCCTGTTGCAGTTGGGTTGGGCGAACTCGGTCGACACGACGGCTACATCGAGCGCCAACTGAAGCGTTGGTACGGGCAATGGAATGCTTCCAAGACCCGCGAGTTGACTGCCGTCGACAGAGCGCACGACGAATTGCTCAAACATCTCCCAGTGCAAGGCCCTGCAACGATTGTGCACGGCGACTATCGCCTAGATAACTGCATGATTGATAGTGCCGGCGACATTATTGCGGTGCTCGACTGGGAGTTGTGCACACTCGGCGATCCACTCGCCGACCTCGGCCTACTGATGGTCTATTGGAGTGGCCCGACAGACGAACCCTCTGGCACCACATTTGGCACCACGACCGCAGAAGGCTTTTTGAATCGCGCGCAACTTGCAGAGCGCTATGCAAAAGTTTCTGGACGCGACATTTCGCATCTGGATTATTACGTTGCATTTGCATACTGGAAACTTGCCTGCATTATTGAGGGTGTCTACGCCCGCTACATTTCTGGCGCCATGGGCGAACAAACCGACACAACCGCTTTTGAACCATTCAAATTGCAGGTTGAAGCATCGGCACAAAAAGCCGAATTGTTGCTGTCCCGCCTACAATGATCACACAATGAGCGACGCATATCGCATTGCCCCACAGTTTGGCAACACACTTCCACGATTGAGCGATCCGCTCCTTGTCGTGATGTTTAGCGGCTGGATCGACACCAGTGTTGCTGCAGGTAATGCAATGGAATCTCTCATCTCAGAGACCGGCGCCACAATGTTGCTCGAATTTGATACCGACTTGTTTGTTGACTACCGCGCACGACGACCAACTATGGAGCTTCGCGAGGGTGTCAACACCAAACTCGACTGGTCTGCTCCGCACTTGATGATCGGTCACGATGTCAATCACCGCGATGTTCTGTTGCTCACTGGCCCCGAGCCCGACTCTCGTTGGAAGCAATTTGCCAACGAAGTAGCCACCCTCTCAACCACACTTGGCGTGCGCCGCATGCTCGGCCTTGGCGCATACCCCGTCGCCACCCCGCACACCCGCGCGGTGCAGATCTCGTGCACCTCGCCAAACGCCCCGTTAATCCAAACGCTTCCTTATATCAAGAGCTCGCTCGATGTTCCTGCCGGCATGGAAGCTGCTCTCGAACATGCACTTCACGATCAAAGCATTGACGCATTGGGATTATGGGCCCAGGTGCCTCACTATGTTGCATCGATGGCTTACCCGCCGGCGTCGGCAGCCCTGCTTGGTGCAGTGTGCGATGTGGGTGGTCTCACTCTCGATATCAGTGGCATTCTCGAACAAGCAGTCGTGCAACGCGAGCGTCTCGACCAACTTGTGCGCACCAATCCAGAACACGCAGCGATGCTCACCCAACTCGAGATTGCATTCGACGCCGAGCACAGCGGCAACGGCATACTGACCACAGGTTTTGGTGGAGTGCCACTTCCAAGCGGCGACGAACTTGCCGCCGAACTCGAAAAGTTTTTGCGCGAAAATCACAAAGACTCATGAAACTTGACGGTGGTATTCCCAGTTCATTGCATAACGCCGCATCAAGCGCACAAGACTTAGAGCGCGCGGGCTACACCGGTGGCTGGACAGCCGAAACATCGCACGACCCATTCCTGCCACT
Source organism: Actinomycetota bacterium (assembly GCA_009701105.1). The sequence continues at coordinate 4,895 of WLKU01000070.1, forward strand.
ACTGCTTGCGGCCGAACACACCAGCACTCTCGAGATCGGCACCTCAATCGCGGTTGCATTCGCCCGCAACCCAATGACACTTGCCAACACGGCATGGGACTTGCAGTCGTATTCCAAAGGCCGTTTCATTCTTGGTTTGGGCAGCCAAATCAAACCGCACATCACCAAACGTTTCAGCATGGAGTGGAGCCACCCTGCTCCTCGCATGCGCGAGATGATCTTGGCCATTCGTGCCATCTGGGACACGTGGCTCACCGGTGCACCGCTCGAGTTTCGTGGCGAGTTTTATCAGCACACACTCATGACACCTTTCTTCACACCAGACAAAAAAGATCTCGGTGACTTTGGAGTCCCAAAAATATTTCTTGCTGGCGTTGGCGAGATGATGACCGAAGTTGCTGGCGAAGTGTGTGATGGTTTCATCTGTCACGGTTTCACAACCGAAAAATATCTACGCGAAGTCACTCTCCCCGCACTGAAGCGCGGTCGCGCCAAAGCAGGCAAGACCATGGATGGTTTTGAAATAGTCGGACCAAGCTTTGTTGTCACCGGCAACGACGCGAACGAGATGCAACAAGCAGCCGCAGGCACACGCCAACAGATTGCTTTCTATGGTTCGACTCCCGCCTATTCGGGTGTGCTCGAGATTCATGGCTGGAATGATTTGCAACCACAACTCAATGCACTCTCCAAGCAGGGCAAGTGGGTCGAGATGGGCGATCTCATCACTGACGAGATACTCAACACGTTTGCTGTTGTTGGCGAACCCGAAACGATCGCACCCGAACTCACCAAGCGCTACGGCGATGTCATCCAACGCCTCAGTTTTTATGCCCCATACTCAGGCGACCAAAGCCGCTGGGCGCAAGTGATTGCCGACATCAAGTCGGCTTAGGAAACTGTGGCTTTATCCGCTGGGATATGAACGCGGAGATGGTTGAAAGTGGTTGAAAATTACTTACGTCGAATTGGTATCAGTGTCTCGACTGGTAGTTGCTGAGAGAAGAATTCATCAATGATGCGAACTACTGTTTCAGGCTTTTCAAGTGGCAAACCGTGCGATGTTCCTGGCACAACAGCCAATTGCGCCCCAGGAATACTTTCATACATCTCACATGTCTGAGACAAACTTACAGCGTCGTCATCCCCCACCATTACTAAAACGGGAACAGAAATCGTTGACAAATCCTGGACAGTCATATTGGGTTCCGCACCCCACATCACCAGTGACTTGTTGACAAACTCTTCGAAGTGTTCAGGTCCATCGGGCGAATTCTCCATGTACCTTCCCGCCATCATCTGCATGACAGGATTGTTTTCATCTAATTCCATGTCCAGCATGCCTTCAGTTTTGAAGTTCGCTCCGATGACAACCAAGCGCTTCACCAAGTCTGGACGTCGCATCGCAACAATCAAACCGATGTTGCCGCCATCGCTCCATCCGACAATATGACTCGCTCCTCCAAGTGATTCAAGAACAGCAATCGTTTCGTCAGCCATTGATTCATAATGAAAAGGCTCGGGAGTATCTGCAGTTTTGCCGTGTCCCCGACGGTCGAAGTATCCCACTCGGTATTTATCAGCGAGGCCGTCACCGACATCGGTGAATGTGTCACTGCCGTTCAAACCACCGTGAAGCATCAACACACAATCAGCTTTCTTTTCAGAAATAGAAGTCCACGTTGAGTGACCAAGTACATCGATGTAAGTCATGGTTGTTTCCGCCTTTGGTTGTTGAGTTGTTGCGAGTGCTTACACGGGAGCGTAGACCAATTTGATAAGGGGCTAAACAGCCCACCTTGCGATTGCATAGCCACAAAGGAGCATGGCTGCTCCCAGCAAGTCGGTGGTACTGCAAACGCCCCTTCGCTAGTTGGGAACGAGCACGCAACTACTAAAGTCATGGACTGGGTAAACAAGCACAGTTGACGGGGCGTGTATGACAACTTCATTCGTATCGCGGATACCGCGTGCATACCAAGTGCTCAGCCTTACCGCTCTTGCAACATTTTTGGTCTCTCTTGACGTTTCCATCGTCGTAGTTGCCAAGCGCACCATCGAAGCCGACCTCGGTGGTGGAAGCC
>WLKU01000071.1 GCA_009701105.1 Actinomycetota bacterium
ACTGCTGCGGCGTGGGGTGGCGTTACAACCATCGTCGACTTTGCTGTGCAGCGCTACGGAGAAAACGTGCAGGAGTCGCTCGCTACGTGGCACAAAAAGGCCGCAGGCAATTGCTCGATCGACTACGCATTTCACCAGATCATCGGCGGCATCGACGAGCAGGCACTTGCCGACATGGATTACCTCGTAAAGAACGAAGGAATCACGTCATTCAAGCTGTTTATGGCTTACCCAGGCGTGTTTTATTCGGATGACGGCCAAATCTTGCGTGCAATGCAGCAGGCCAGCAACAACGGTTCAACCATCATGATGCACGCCGAAAACGGCATTGCGATCGACGTGTTGGTGCAACAGCACATCGCACGTGGCGAAACCGATCCGAAATATCACAGCTACAGCCGCCCGAGCTTGCTCGAAGGCGAAGCAACTAACCGCGCAATCGTGTTGTCAAAAGTTGCAGGCAACGTGCCGTTGTACATCGTGCACATGTCGGCATCCGAGGCGCTCAACGCATTGTCGGAAGCTCGTCACGAAGGTCTCAATGTGTTTGGCGAAACCTGCCCGCAATACCTTTATATGACACTCGAAGATCACTTGGCTCAGCCTGGCTTTGAAGGTGCAAAGTATGTGTGCAGCCCACCGATCCGCAGCAAGCACGACAAGCACAATCACCACGCCGACTTGTGGAAGGGATTGCGCATGAACGAGTTGGCAGTTGTGTCAACCGATCACTGTCCGTTCTGCATGAAGGATCAAAAAGAATTGGGCATTGGCAACTTCTCGAAGATTCCAAACGGCATGGGCTCAGTAGAGCACCGCATGGAACTTATTTATCAGGGTGTTGTGCAAGGCGAGATCACGCTCGAGCGTTGGGTTGAGACTTGCAGTACTTCACCAGCCCGCATGTTCGGCATGTATCCACAAAAGGGCATCATCGCTCCAGGGTCTGATGCAGACATCTTGGTGTGGGATCCAAACGGCAAAACAAAGATCGGTGTCAACGACAAGCATCACATGAACATGGACCACTCATCGTGGGAAGGTTTCAAAGTGGACGGCAAAGTCGACACCGTGTTGTCACGCGGCAAAGTTGTTGTCGAAAAAGACAAGTTCACAGGCACAAAGGGCCACGGAAAATACATCAAGCGCGGCCTTTGCCAATATCTCAACTAAATTCCAACCCCTCAAACCAAATATCAGGAGAAGTTATGCAACGCATCAGTCATTGGGTCAACAACAAAGTTGTAGTTGGCACGTCAGGTCGTACTGGCAAAGTATTCAACCCAGCAACGGGTGAGCAGCAAGCAGAAGTCGATCTTGCCAGCGTCGCAGAAGTCGATGCAGTTATTGCAAAATCAAAAGCAGCTTTTCCTGAGTGGCGCGCAACAGGTATGTCGCGTCGTGCAGAGATCATGTTTCGCACACGCGAGTTGCTCGATGCAAACCGCAAAGAGCTCGCCACATTTTTGACACTCGAGCACGGCAAAGTGCCAAGCGATGCACTCGGCGAAATTGCGCGCGGTATCGAAAACATCGAGTTTGCTTGCGGTATTCCAGCCTTGATGAAGGGTGGTTACTCAGAGCAGGCTTCTGGTGGAGTTGATGTCTATTCAATTCGTCAGCCACTCGGTGTTGTTGCCGGCATTACGCCGTTCAACTTTCCTGCAATGGTGCCAATGTGGATGTTTGCAAACGCAATCATGTGCGGCAACACATTCATCTTGAAGCCAAGCGAAAAAGACCCATCGGCATCGATGTTTATTGCTGACTTGTTGCGCCAAGCTGGCTTGCCAGAGGGCGTTTTCAACGTCTTGCATGGTGACAAAGAAGCAGTAGATCGCTTGCTCGTGCACCCAGACATTCAGTCAATTTCGTTTGTTGGTTCGACACCAATCGCAAAATATGTGTACGAGACCGGCACAAAGAACGGCAAGCGTGTGCAAGCACTTGGTGGTGCAAAGAACCACATGCTCGTGTTGCCAGACGCCGACCTCGACATGGCAGCCGATGCTGCAGTGAGCGCAGCGTACGGTTCGGCAGGCGAGCGTTGCATGGCCATCTCAGTTGTGCTCGCAGTTGATTCAATCGCTGACGCATTGATCGAAAAACTCAAGACCCGTGTTCCAAACATCAAAGTTGGTCCAGGCACCGATCCATCTGCAGAGATGGGCCCGTTGATCAGCCGGGAGCACCGCGACAAAGTGGCAAGTTACATCAACAACGCTGCAGGCGAAGGCGCAACTGTTGTAATCAACGGCACCGACAAAGCTAAGGATGCTGGTTTCTTCTTGAACCCAAGTCTCATCGACAATGTCAAGCCAGGTATGAAGTGTTACGACGAAGAAATCTTCGGACCAGTGCTCACCGTGATGCGTGTCAAGAGCTATGCAGAAGGTTTGAAAACCATTAACGACAACGAATTTGGTAACGGCACAGCAATCTTCACCCGCGATGGTGGCGTTGCTCGTCAGTTTCAATACGACGTGCAGGTCGGCATGGTTGGCATCAACGTTCCAATTCCTGTCCCTGTGAGCTACTACTCATTTGGTGGCTGGAAGGCTTCGCTGTTTGGTGACCAACACATGTATGGCCCAGAGGGCATCAACTTCTTTACGCGCGGCAAGGTCGTCACATCACGTTGGCCAGACCCACGCACATCTGCAGTTGACTTGGGTTTTCCAACCAATCGCTAAAAGTTTTTTGTAACCAGTTTTTCGACAGCAGGGGGAGAGTTATGGACATAGGTGTAGTACTACAAACGACCCCACCATCGGCGCGCGTGATCGACCTTGCAAAAAAGGCAGACATGTATGGTTTTTCGCACGTATGGACTTTTGATAGTCACATTTTGTGGCAAGAGCCGTATGTGATCTTCAGCCAGATCTTGGCCGAGACACGCAACGTCATTGTTGGGCCAATGGTGACCAACCCGGCTACGCGTGACTGGACAGTTACTGCCAGCACATATGCAACTCTCAACGAGATGTACGGCAATCGCACGGTGTGCGGCATCGGTCGTGGCGACTCTGCTGTGCGCGTTACAAACGGCAAGCCAACAAATCTTGCTACCTTGCGCGAGAGCGTTCATGTCATTCGCGAACTCGGCAATGGTCGAGCAGTTGACTACAACGGCTCAAGCATTCGTTTCCCATGGGCATCGAAGAGCGAGCTTGAAGTATGGATTGCTGCTTACGGGCCAAAAGCCCTTGCGCTTACAGGCGAAGTCGCTGACGGCTTTATCTTGCAGCTCGCCGACGCCGACATTGCTCAGTGGACAATCAAGGCTGTGCACGAAGCTGCCGAGCGCGTTGGTCGTGACCCAAAGAGTGTCACGATCTGTGTTGCTGCGCCTGCATATGTTGGCAACGACATCGCGCACATGCGCGAGCAGTGCCGTTGGTTTGGTGGCATGGTGGGCAATCACGTGGCCGACATCGTCGAGCGTTATGGCGACGATTCTTCAGTGCCAAAAGCGCTCACCGATTACATCAAGGGCCGTCAGGGTTATGACTACAACGAACACGGTCGTGCGGGCAACAGCCACACCACATTTGTTCCAGACGAGATCATCGATCGTTTTTGCATTTTGGGTGATGCCAACGAGCACATTCGTCGATTAACAGAGCTTAAAGAACTTGGAGTCGATCAGTTTGCTGTGTATTTGCAGCACGACGGCAAAGAATCAACACTCGAAGCGTATGGCGAGACAATTTTGCCGGCGATTCAGGAGATGAGCAAAGCAAAGCAATGAATCGTTTTGCCCGACGCGCTGCATATCGGACAAGCATGTTTGTGCTGTCGATTGTGCTTGTTGTTGCGTTGTGGGAAATGTACAAAGCTGTGGGCCCACAAGATGGTGGCAAGTTGTTTGGCGCAGGCGTGTTGCCTCGCTCCAACGACACAGCAATGCCACACGTCTGGACAATGCTCAGCCGTTACGGCCGACCAGAAGTTCGTGGCTCAGACAAACGTGTGTGGTTGGTAGTGCTCGAGGGTGCTTGGTTCTCATTTCGCTTATCATTCGTTGGTTTTTTGCTTGGCTCTTCGATCGGCGTAGGTCTTTCGATACTGATGTCGCGTTTCAAAATTGTCGAGCGTGGCTTGTTGCCGTATCTCGTTGTGTCTCAAACAGTTCCATTGATTGCACTTGCTCCGCTCGTTGCACTGTGGGGCGGCAAGCTCAGCATTTTTGGTATTGAGTGGCCGCGCTGGTTTTCGGCAGCAGTGCTTGGTGCGTTTTTGTCGTTCTTCCCAATTGCAGTTGGCACACTTCGTGGGCTAGCAAGTGCACCCGCAGCGGCAGTTGAACTCATGGAGAGCTATGCGGCGTCGTGGAAGCAGATTTTGCTCAAGCTTCGTTTCCCATCAGCAATTCCCTACATGATTCCAGCGTTCAAACTCGGCGCATCCGGCTCGGTTGTCGGTGTAGTGGTTGCCGAGATTTCGACCGGTCTCAAAGGTGGTATCGGGCGACTCATTATTGAGTACGCCCGCGAAGCAACAGCCGACCCAGCCAAGGTGTTTACCGCAGTGTTCGGTGCCGCAGCACTTGGGCTCACAATGGCAGGAGTAATTGCAATTTCAGATGTGTATTTGATGCGTAATCGACCGAAGGAGACCACCTCATGAGTGCGGTTCAAGTAACAGGAGTAAGCAAGATCTTTAATCAGGGCACACCGAAGCAGGTGGACGCATTGATTGATGTCAATTTGACTGTCGAGCCAGGTGAGTTCGTTTCACTTATCGGTCCATCTGGTTGTGGTAAGAGCACGTTGTTGCGATTGATCGCAAACTTGCTCGAACCAACTACGGGTTCGGTCATGGTCAATGGCAAGTCGGCTTCTCAGTCACGTCTCGATCAGGACTACGGCATGGCATTTCAGCAAGCAGGTTTGTTTGACTGGCGCACCGTTGCAAAGAACATTGAGTTGCCACTCGAACTCAAGGGCTGGGACAAAGACAAGCGCGCAGCAAGAGCACAAGAGATGTTGGAGCTCGTGAAGTTGCCAGAGTTTGCTGAGTTGTATCCATGGCAGTTGTCGGGTGGCATGCAACAGCGCATTGCAATTGCTCGCGCACTCGCAGCACACCCACCATTGCTGTTGATGGACGAACCGTTTGGTGCACTCGATGAAATGACACGCGAGTACATGCAAGGCGAGTTGTTGCGCATCTGTGCCGAGACTTCTACAACAGTTGTGTTTGTAACGCACTCAATTCCTGAAGCGGTGTACCTGTCCAACCGAGTTGTTGTGATGTCGCCGCGACCAGGACGTATCACCGACCTGATCAGTGTCAACCTTGGTGCAAAGCGCACTGAAGACACACGAGGTGCTGCAGACTTCTTTACTGGTATCACTGCAGTTCGTGAAGCGCTTCGTGGCACGCATGCCGATCATGCAAATGCAGGCGCTGTTCGCGGAGTAGAAGATCGCTGATCATGAGTTCCCTGTCTCGCATCCGACGAATTTTTCCACCACTTGTTTTTGGCGTGTCATTTTTGTTGTTATGGGAAGGTGTCGTAAAGGGGTTTGATCTCAAGCCATACTTCCTCGCCGCACCTTCAAAGATTTTTGAGCAGTTCTTTAAAAACTTTGCACGCATCTGGGAAGCATCTTCGGTGTCTGGAACTAATGCTTTGATCGGTCTGATTGCTGGAACGGTATTTGGTGTTGTGATGAGTTTTGCACTCAGTCGTTATCGCTTTCTCGGAGAGTTGGTTACACCACTCGCGATTGCTCTCAACGCAATTCCTATTTTCGTTTTGGTTGCAGTGCTCAACAACATGTATTCAATTACGAGCGAAATTCCACGACGCATCATGGTTTCTCTCGTTGTCTATTTCATCGTGCTCGTCAACGTTGCAAAAGGACTCACTCAGGTGCAGTCGACTCACGTCGAATTGATGAAGTCGTATGCGGCCAGCGACTTTGCAATTTTGCGAAAAGTGCGGGTACCAAACGCGGTTCCTTACCTCTTCACCGCGCTCAAAATTGCTGCCCCAGTTTCGGTGATTACGTCCTTCGTTTCTGAGTATTTTGGGGGCTCCCAAAACGGTCTTGGAAGCCGAATTACCAGCAATATAGCCAATTCCAAGAACGCCGCGGCCTGGGCCTACGTGCTCGGTGCATGCCTACTTGGATTAACCTTCTACGCTGTATCCATAGTGCTAGAAAGCGCTGCCTCTCGGGGTGGCGTTGCAAGTAAATCCAACAACAACAAGTAGAGAGCTTCGGTTCTCGGGGGAGTACCAAAATGAAGAAGTCAAGCATCAAGCTCGCAGTTGCGGGTCTCGCTGCTCTGTCTTTGGTCGTCGCAGCGTGCGGTGGATCAAGCAGTTCAACAGACACCACAGCAGCAGCCGCAGCAACAACAGAAGAGTGCGTCACACCAACACCTGTCAAATTGCAGTTGCAGTGGTTCACACAGGCTCAGTTCGCTGGCTATTACGCAGCACTTGAGAACGGCTACTACACAGACATGTGTCTCGATGTAACCATTCTTGAAGGCGCAGTAGACATCACACCACAGACTGTTCTCGCCAACGGCGAAGCAGACTTCGCAGTTTCCTGGGTCTCGAAGGCTCTTGCATCACGCGAAGGTGGAGCAAACATCGTGGACATCGCACAGGTGTTCCAACGTTCAGGCACATTGCAGGTTTCGTTCAAGGATGCAGCAATTGCAACTTCGGCAGACTTCAAGGGCAAGAAGATTGGTAACTGGGGCTACGGCAACGAGTTCGAAAT
>WLKU01000072.1 GCA_009701105.1 Actinomycetota bacterium
CGGACTGCTCCACCCCGCGTCGTAGAGGTTGTACGGTAGCGAGCGGGATGCCAGCTTGGCAACCTCGCTACCAATACCGATACGGATAAACATCTCTATATGGCACTCTTTTCTCGAACTCCAAAGGCAAGCGCAAGTGACTTGGAGGCATTGCGTGCAGAACTCGAGCAACTGCGCAGCGAACTTACGAAACGCACCAATGAACTTTCGTTGATCACTGCTGCAACAAACGGTCTCGATCAGCGACTTGTTGTGATTGATACTCGACTCACCAATATGACGTCTGAGCTCTCCAATCAACTACACGAGTTGGGAAACGAGATGCAATCGCTCGCTGAACAACAGTCTGACCCTATGTCTGCAACTGCACTCGAGCAGTTACGCGTAAGCCAAATCCGTATTGCTAACGAGCAGGCTCGCTACGAAATCGCCTTCCGTCAAGACTTGGCCGCTTTAGCCGAACACTTCAGTCGAATAAAGTAAGCGTAAGAACTTTTCTCAGCCACCAACTTGCGCCAGTGCAAGACGAACAAGTTCGCGAGCCTGAGCAAGTTTGCTTTGATACGTACCGAAGTCTGGTGGAGTCTGAGCCAATGCGGCGTCCGCTTCATCAAACAAAATTTCTGCTTGAGCAAGCTGTTGTGCTGCCGTCAGTGTTCCAGCATCAACCGCACTCGATGGAACAGTTGTTGGAGAACCAGATGGGACAGTCGTCGCAGTAGTAGAAGAATCGGTTGGTGTTGACACCGACCCATCACTCACTCGGTCACCCAAATTGCCGGTGTAGCCAGGGAACAACTTTGCAACCGCAGCAGTCAAGTCGTCTGCGATTACAACTTTGTTGTTGTAAAACGCCAAGAATTTCCTAACGAAAACCTGGCGTGCATTCGCATCATCCGGGCGTACATATAACGGGCGTAGATATACGAGACCCTTACCCACTGGCACAATCTGCAAATCACCATATACGACACGCGATCCGCGCTGATCGAGCAGTGTTACTTGCTGTGAGACAGTTGGATCGCTTCCAAATTCTGCGGCAACTGTGGCAGGACCTTCTGGCAATGGGTCGTTCACTTCATAAACAGTGATCTTTCCATACGACTTAGGGTCACTCGATACAACCATGAACGCGCGCAACTCTTTTCGTGTGTCATCAGAAGAGAACGGCACGAATGGACGCAGTAATGAGAACGTTCCGTTGGCTTCGGACGAGCCAGGAGCGTGGAACATTGTGTAATACGGCTCAAATCGCGCAACGTTCGCATCTTGAACATCGATCTGGTCTGGCGACAGCAGTGCACCGGACGCACCGATGACACCCGTCGTCGCATCTACTGCTGTAGGTGGTGCTTGCGCAACGCTCCATGCGGCATCGCGATTAAAAAACAATGTTGCATCGTCGAACTGATATCGACCATACACATTTGTTTGAACTCTAAATAGATCTTCTGGATAACGAAAGTGTGAAACAAGATCGGCGGATGCTTTTGAAACTGGGGTGAACAATTTAGGAAATGCTTTTCCCCATGTTGTGGCAATGGGATCATTGGAGTCGACGAGGTACATCGTGATCTCACCCGAATACGCATCAACAACGGCTTTCACACTGTTGCGAACATAGTTGAAGGACGCATTGAGTCCAGAACCAGAAGTGAGTTGCGAGACGTTTGCCGACTGTGCATTTGGATATCGGCTGGTTGTGGTGAATGCATCCAAAATCCAAACAACCTTGCCATCAACTACTGCTGGATAAGGATCTGCGTCGTAGCGCAGGAACGGAGCAATCTTCTCCACGCGGTCCTTGATATTGCGCACCCACATCAAACGAGATTCTGGGGTAACGAGGCCAGAACCAAACAGGTTGTACTCACCAAAATGAACAGCAAATGCGGCACGGCGCAATGTCGATGACAGTGCAACTCCACCAGTCGACGAATATGCCTCGGGCTTGAGATCCGGACAAACTTGTTCTACTTGCTTCGTTCCAACAATCGCATAATCATTGAGGCCTTCGCCCACATACAACTGCGGCCGAGTAACGCCAAGATCCACATACGTTGGGCGCCCATCTGTTGTCACTCTGCTGGCTGGTGCAGCAACAACTCCGCAACCGTGTGTATAGATCAAGTGGCGAGACACCCACGTGCGGTTTGGAATACCAGCACTATTGAGCTCCCTGGCGCCAAGAATAACTTGCTGTAATCGACCGTCAATCGCGTATCGATCAACGTCTAGGTCGTTAATGGTGTAAAACGAAGTCTTACCTTCATCAAGTGCAAAGCGGTCACGCATCTCTGAAGGGTCGAGTTGTCGAACATCTTTGAGTGGTGCATCGTTTGCTGTGACATCACTGGCGTTAAGCGAGCCAAATGAAAGTGGTTCATGCACTACGTCTGTCAGATTCATCGCATGCTTCGTTGCTTCCAAGTTGGTAGCGATGTATGGAAGTTCCTTCGTGCTCACATCTGGTTGCACAGAAAAACGTTGTACTAATGCGGGATAAATAGTTCCGGCTGCAATCGCAACAACCATCCACATCAATGTGGCCATTACGGGAATGCGCCAACCTTTGAGTCGCACGTTGTACAAGAACAACAGTGCAACTGCGATCGATACCAGGATCATCAAATTGATGGCTGGAAGCTGTGCGTTTACGTCTGTATAAGTAGCACCTTGTACAACACCTCGAGTTGAGTCCAAAAGATCAAAGCGCGACAACCAATATCCTCCAGCTCGGGCAAGCGCAAGTGCGGCCAGCATTACCGAAAGATGGGCCTTTGCTGCTGGTGTCACTTTGTTGCCAAGGTTCTGCAGTCGAATACCGCCATTGAGGTAATGCATCGCGGTGGTCACAAGCGTGATCAAAATCAATGCACCAAATAGCCAGTTGACAACAAACCCCAGAAATGGAAGGCGAAATACATAAAAACTCACGTCTTGATTAAAGAGCGAGTCTTTGATGCCAAAAGATTGCTGATTGACAAACAACATCCAGTCTTGCCACTGAGACATTGCTGGTAGACCAACCATCAATCCAAGAATGATGCCGACCACAATGCGCAAGAGCCATTGGCGCTTGCCCACTATTTGTCGATAGGCAGCGAGTGCTCGCTCTTCTTGCGATGGAGGAATGAAATCTGGCGCCATGCGATCTGCAAGCCACATATTAAAGATCAATATCAGGGCAAAAGCTGCTACAAAAATTGCACCGAGGAGAGCCTTAGTTCCCAGAATCGACCAGTAGATATTGGTCTTATCGAGTGCATCAAACCACAGCACGTCAACATAAAAAGATGCGATGCTCTTGCCAGAGATAAACAGCGCGACAAGTGCACCCAGCAGCACACTCGCAATGATTCTGCTTCGTCCTGGCTTGGCTACTCGAAAGCCGCCTGATGAAGAACGTCGGGGTTGTTGTGGTGGTAAATCTGAGGGGTTTCGCACCCAAATAATATTACTCGCCTGTTGGCGTAACTAAGCAGCGGCAACCAGTGTGTGCAATTGGATGTGAATGACCAGTTGGAAAATCGGACCCAAGCGCAGTTGCGCCCGCAAGCGAATTGTCCTCGGCATCAGCACATGGTGGGCCATTTGGATCAACCATCCAGCACACCGATGTTCCTTGATCAAGCACTAGGTATGCACCGCGGCTGTATGCCAAGCGAGCAATGTCGCCGATGTGTTGTTCGACACGCTGCATCTTCCACTCGCGGTACACACTGCGAATCAGTTTTGACATCTCTTCGCGATCTCCATCACTCTGCTCAACGCAGCGCTGAATTCGGTCTCGAAGTGGTCGCACCAATACATCATCGATATTTTTTGACATCACTTGCATAACTGCCGACGACGTGACTTTCCTACGAAGGTCCGCTTTCAGACTTGATGACAAACTCTTTGCGCCACCCATTGCAGCCGACATCACGTCTTCTGCAACTGCTTCGATATAGCCCTGCACATGCACCGATGGCTCTGGTAAAACTTTTTCAAGAGCAACCGCTGCTTTTTTGCCTTGTAGGTAAGTGAGCATTGAGTTTTCCTCATCGGCGAGCACTCTCTTCATTTTGCTGGTGAGTGCCACCATGATCGGAGCCAATACTTCATCTCGGCGCTCGAACACCAATCCATCAACCTTTGGAACAACGGCTTTCGCTTTCGGAACAACCGCCTTCTGCTCTGTTGTCTCTGGTGACGCAGTCTTTGGCTTGGCGGTGCGTGCAACTTCAGCAGTAGATGTCTTGCGTAAATTTGCGAAAAGATCATCAACCGATTTCTTGGCAGGTGACTTTGTTGGTGTCTTGGACGTCTGAGGTTTTACATCAACGATTTTCGGCGCTTCCACCTTGGCTGCTGGCTTTAGTTCTTGCTCTGGCTCCGGAGCTGTTGTTGGCGCAACTACTGACGTAATTGTTGCTTCACGACGCTTCTTGCCAAAGAGCTGCACAACTTCTGCCATGCGCTCCACAGCAGGAACATCTGTAGATGGATGATCAGACATGCCAGCTTGTTCTTCATGAATTGAAGTGATGATTGTTTCAGATACTTCTTCAATGATTACTTCTTCAATAATCTCATCGGCTGTAACCAGCTCTTCTAATATTTCTTCTTCCACAACATCAATCACCTGAGTATCGGCCATCTTTTGTGGAATCGCTTCGGGATCCTGTGTGTGATCAACAAAACCGTTGCTGTTTTCGCTTACTGGTTTGGTTATTCCAGTTGCGTGTGCCACTTCGTTTGACAAATCATCAAATTCGGCGAGGTCACCAACTACGTCATTGGCGGCAAGACGAGCACGGTCAAAAGCATTGACCAATCTGTCGCGACTATGAATCAATTGTTCGATTTGTTGACGAGCCAATTCGCGACGACGAGCAAGTTCAGATAACACCTTTTCGCGATATTCGCGCGCCTCATTGACCATCTCGCGACCCTGTTGTTTAGCCAATTCAAGTTCGGCTTCTACATCAGACGTGGCGTCGCTGCGGCGTCGTGCAGTTTCAATATCTGCATCTTCGCGAACACGAATTGCATCAGAATTGGCTTCGCGTACCAAACGCTCTGCTGCCTCGGCGGCACGCACTCGCATCTGGGCAGCGGCTTCGCGAGCAACAGTGAGTACTCGTGCTGTTTCTTCGCCCAGCAGTGCAGTCACGGTCTCTTCGTCGAGCACTCCTGGTCCAGACATGCCACGGGTCTGCATCGCACGCAATTCGCTTTCCAAAAAGCGCTCACGCTCCTGCAGCCGACCTAGTTCGGCTGAAACGCTGCGCAAAAAATCGCGGACTTCTTCTGTGTCAAAGCCACGTCGTGTGACCGTGAATTGCGCCGAGCCAACTGCCGCCGGCGAGGACGGGTCGGGGCGCGAAAAAGAAATCGCCATGTAAACAAGAGTACGCCTTTGCTAGAGCTCGATTGTGGCATTACTTATGCCGCTGCCCCCAAGCGATTCGAGAATTGCGAGTGCTTCTCGCAAATTGGCGACGGGTTCGATGCGCACTGACGACCCAACTGCGCGACGCGCAGCGGCCAGTTCTTCTTCGCTTTGTCCCTTTGGTACCAAAAATACCTTTGCTCCAGCAGCTTTTACGGCAACTGCCTTTTGTGCGAGTGCACCAATTGCTCCAACAGATTCGTCTTCTTCAATTGTGCCGGTGGCTGCAACTTTTACGCCACCCATCAAGTCTCCGGGTGTCAGTTCGTCAAGTAATGCAAGCGTAAACGCGAGTCCTGCAGATGGACCACCGATCTGGTCAGTGTCGATCCCTACTTCAAATGGAAGTTGCACGGTTCGAGTGTCGGCAGGAATGAACCCGATGATCGCTCGCGTTGGAGTGTCCGGATCGGCGATCAATTGAACTTTTTTTGTCACCTCTGTCGATGAACTGTCTGTTGCTTCAGTCGGTTTGATTGTCAGTGTCACAATGTCCCCTGGTGCGCGACCTGCCATCAAAGGCGAAAGTTCAAGCAACGTAGGTGTTGGCTCTCCATCTAATGACGTAATCGTGTCGCCGAGTTGTAATTGTTTGCAGCCACTAAGCGGTCCTGGGTTATTGAGGCACACGAGTTCTTCAACAATGATGTCTCCATACACAAAAGATGCTTCTAGACCCAGTCGTGAATATGCAACATATTCAGCAATCTGTTTGGCAGTCGTCATCGATTGATAACCAAGGCGCTGCTGTTCAGATGGTGTCGATGTTCCATACCGTTCTTTATACGTCTGAACATCAACATCGTCATCAAGTGCGCCAGCAAATGCGTCGAGCGCGCTGAGTTTGCTCCCAAATGCGGTTACAAAAAGCACGGGGTTTTTTGCTGGATAGCGCATCACTTTTGAGAGTGCCGTCTTATCAAAACTCAATCGATTCGAAACTTGCTCAGCCGAACCCGGCGCAAGTTCCCATAATTTGAGTGGAGTAAGTGATGCCGCAATGACCGCGACAAGCCCGATCCACGCAATCGTGAGTATCGGTAATGCCCACCACAGACGACGATTAATGCGCGCAGTATTGCTCGCACTGCCATCAATCAGCGGGGCGCTCTGCACGGACGGCGGCGGGAAGGGTACGCTGTTATCCATCGTGGTGCTGTTTTCTTCGCTCATCGCTCTTTCCGTGGCTACTTCAGTTGCTGGTACCACCGTCAGAACTTTATTGATTGTTGTGCTGACACTTGGCGCCATCTTGTTGGTGGGTCGCTCTAAGCCTGCCACGCCAGAACAG
>WLKU01000073.1 GCA_009701105.1 Actinomycetota bacterium
AATGGAGAGCACGTTGACAAGTGTTTCGACGTTGTTGACGAGAGTTGGTTTGCCAAAGACGCCAACTTCAACAGGAAACGGTGGCTTGTTGCGTGGTTCACCGCGGTAGCCCTCAATCGAGTTGAAGATTGCAGTTTCTTCACCGCAAATGTATGCGCCTGCACCGCGCACGATTGAGAGTGCAAAGTTAAAACCAGATCCCAAGATATTGTCACCCAAAAATCCGTGCTTTGTCGATTCGTCAATTGCGTTTTGCACGTTGCGTATTGCGCGTGGGTATTCTCCACGCAGATAGATAAAACCTTGCTCGCAGCCTGTCGCGAACGAGGCAATGATCATCGCCTCTACGAGCGCATACGGATCGCCTTCCATGACCACACGATCTTTAAACGTGCCTGGCTCTGATTCGTCGGCATTGCAAATCGAATAGTGGGGGAACGCAGGTTGACCAGCAACAGCGCCCCACTTACGTCCTGTCGGAAAGGCTGCACCACCACGACCAACAAGACCGGATGTGTTTACTTCGTCGATGACACCGTTTGCTCCGAGTTGGATTGCTTTGCGCAATGCGTCGAAGCCGCCATGCTGTTGGTAATCGGAAATGGAAAGTGGGTCAACTTTCCCGATGCGACCGAGCAACACAAGTTTTGTTGAATCACCGTCAGCTTGCGGAGTTGCTGAAACGATCGATGCTTCGGCATCTGGCCACGCACCTTTGGCGAGCGCATTGATCTGCACTGGTGTGGCTGGCGCAAGCACTTCGTGGCGAGCTGGGTTGCCTGCCTCGATGACGAGCACTGCAGGTGCGCGTTCGCAGGTGCCAAGACACGGCGATGGGTGAGTGCCTTTGGGGAGTTGATCTTCGCGTAGACCGCCCATTGCGCGACAGGCCAAGTCGATACACACGTGTACTTGACGCTTTGGTCGTTCGGTCATCGAGAACAAAGCATAAAAACTTGCGACACCATAAATCTCTGCTGGGGCAACATCGAGTTGTTGGGCAATGTAATTAATTGAGCCGCGACTAATCCAACCGATGCGATCGTTTACCGCGTGCAGAGTTGGCAGCAACATGTGACGCAGATTGCGAAGCGCTTCGCCGGCGCGCGAGATGCGCAAGTCTTGCTCGGTTCTTGTTCCACCCTGCGTGTATTGAGTCGGCTTGCCAAGCACGCTGTCAACAGCATCGCGCTCATCGCGCGTCGCTACAGAAGAGTTAACTTTGAGATCCATGTTGGCAACAGCGTAATGCTGGGTTATTCGCCAGCGACGGGTACGCGCTTGTCATCGACCGAAATCTTGTCAATTCGCACAGCGGCAGCCTTAAATTCGGCAGTTCCCGATTTTGGATCGATTGCTTCGATGGTCAAAAGGTTGGTGTTCACGTCGTTGGGAAAATGCGGAGTCATAAATACGAGTCCTGGACGTAAGCCATCGTCGATACGTGCTGGGGCAACGACCGTGCCGCGAGGTGAAGTGATGCGCACGATCTCGCCATCGATAATGCCCATTGAAACAGCGTCTTCAGGTGACAAGTCAACTGTCTCGGCCATGCGCAACGGGCTCTCGAATCCACCAGACTGCACGCCGGTGTTATACGAATCAAGTCGGCGACCCGTGGTGAGGCGCAACGGAAACTCTGGAGTGGTCTTTTCGACTGGCGGCGAGTCGATGACCACGCTGAATGGTGCAAGGCGACCTCGGTCTTCAAGTTTCTCTGCCCACAACCTGCCGTGAAGGAATGAAGGCTCAATTTTGTCCAGCGAAAAGCATGGCCACTGAATGCCACCCAAGTCTGAAAGGCGCTCGTATGTCATGCCAAAGTGCATCGGCGACAAACTACGCAATTCATTCCACACTTGTTCATTGGATTCGTACTTCCACGAATGACCCATCAATGCGGCGAGGTCAATAATGATCTGAATGTCATCATGGGCATTGCCCGGAGGGGTGATGGCTTTACGCACTCGTTGCACTCGGCGCTCAGAGTTGGTAACAGTTCCTTCTGCTTCACACCACGAGGCCGAACCAGGCAACACAACGTGTGCAAGTTCTGCGGTCTTGGTAAGAAAGATGTCTTGCACAACAAGATGCTCAAGATCTTTGAGTAATGCCGTTGTGTGAGCGCCGTCGGCTTCTGATTGCGCAGGGTTTTCGCCAACCACAAATGCCGACTTCATTTTTCCGTGTTCCATTGCTTCAAACATCTGCGTCAAGTTCCAGCCATTTTTAGGCGGGATGGTGACGTTCCACATTTTTTCAAACTTGGTGCGAGCAACATTGTCTTCTACATCTTGAAAGCCTGGCAATTTGTTTGGCAATGCGCCCATGTCGCCACCGCCTTGCACATTGTTTTGGCCACGCAATGGATTAAGCCCTGCACTTGGTCGACCAACGTGACCACACAGCAATGCAAGGTTGATCAACGACAACACGTTGTCGACACCGTTGTGATGCTCGGTAATGCCGAGTGTCCAACAAATCTGTGCAGTCTTGGCATTTCCGAGTGCATGTGCGAGTTCGCGAATTGCTTCGGTTGGCACTCCAGTTACTTTGCTGCCTTGTTCAAGAGTCCACTCTTCAACAGATGCGGCGTACTCAGCAAAGCCGCTCGTCGAGTTTTCGATGAACGAACGATTGGTGAGACCGGCATGAATAATCTCGCGAGCGATGGTGTTAGAGAGAGCGACATCGGATCCGACGTTGAGTCCCAACCACAAGTCTGCCCACTGAGCAGTTTCCGAACGACGCGGATCGACCGAATACAATTTGGCACCGTTGTGAATGCCCTTGAGAACGTGCTGAAAATAAATTGGGTGAGCGTTGCGAGCGTTTGAGCCCCACATCACAATGAGGTCAGTTGTTTCAACCTCTTGATAACTCGATGTTCCTCCACCTGCTCCGAAGACTGTGGCCAGACCGACCACGCTGGGAGCGTGTCAAGTTCGATTACAGGAATCGATATTGTTGGTACCAATTACGGCACGCGCAAACTTTTGCACCATGAAATTCAGTTCATTGGTCGACTTGGAACATGAGAAGAATCCAATGGCGTCTGGGCCATACGCGTCTTTGACAGATTGGAAGCCAGCAGCTGCGCGGGCGAGCGCTTCGTCCCATGACGCTGTGCGCAAAACACCGTTGTCACGCACCATCGGCTCGGTGATTCGGGTCAGAGGGGCGTATTCGTGTCGCTTGGAGTTCTTCTTGCGGCCCATGTTCATACCCTCACCCTACTGCAATAAGGGGATCCCGTCATATATCAGACCCTATGACCCATATATAGTGACAGGGTCGTTTCAACGGCACCTAATACCCGCCACCTCTCAAGTCAATACTCAAGGAGCAACCCACAATGTCATTCCCATCCGATCTCGAAATCGCGCGTGCCGGAAAACCACTTCCACTTAAGGACATTGCGCAGCAGATGGGTATCGGCGAACACTTGCTCGAGCCTTATGGCACAGACCTTGCGAAAATCAGTCTCAAAGCGATCGATGAATTGAAAGATCGCCCGAAGGCAAAGTATGTAGTAGTCACTGCAATCACGCCAACACCACTCGGCGAAGGTAAGACCACGACCACGGTTGGTTTGGGAATGGCGATGAAGCACATCGGCAAAAAAGCAGTGATCAGTTTGCGCCAGCCTTCGATGGGACCAACATTTGGTATTAAGGGTGGAGCCGCAGGTGGTGGCTACAGCCAAGTGATTCCAATGGAACTTCTCAACTTGCATCTCACTGGCGACTTCCATGCAGTGACCGCAGCACACAACTTGTTGTCGGCAATGGTCGACAATCATTTGCATCAGGGCAACGAGCTCGATCTCGATCTCGACAACATCACATGGCGCCGAGTGATCGACGTCAACGATCGTTCATTGCGCAACATCATTGTTGGTCTTGGTTCAAAAGAAGACGGCGTTACTCGTCAAACTGGTTTTGACATCACGGCCGCATCTGAAGTGATGGCGATCTTGGCTCTCTCAACTTCGGTCGAGGATATGCGTGCACGTTTCGGTCGCATCGTCGTTGGTTACAACACCAAAGGTGTTCCAGTCACTGCCGAGCAACTTTCAGGTGCTGGCTCGATGGCCGTCATCATGCGCGAAGCAATCAAGCCAAACTTGTTGCAGACTCTCGAGAACACTCCAGTGATCGTGCACGCAGGACCGTTCGGAAACATTGCGCATGGTAACTCATCAATTATTGGTGACATGATCGGCATCCACGGTGGCGACTACCTCATCACCGAAGCAGGCTTTGGTGCCGACATGGGCGCAGAGCGTTTCTTCAACATCAAGTGCCGCACCTCTGGCTTGGTGCCGGATGCTGCAGTGCTCGTGACAACTGTGCGCGCACTCAAGGCTCACTCTGGCAAGCACAAGATTGTTGCCGGCAAAGCGTTGCCAGCAGAGTTGTTGGCAGAGAATCCTTCCGACGTTGAGGCCGGTGGAGCAAACCTCAAGAAGCAAATTGAAAACGTAAAGGCTCATGGTGTAACACCTGTCGTTGCTATCAACGCTTTCCCAACTGACCACAAATCAGAGCATGATGTGATTCGGCGCATCGCAGCCGAGGCTGGCGCACGAGTTGCAGTGTGCACGCATTTCGCTGATGGTGGTGCTGGCGCGGTCGATTTGGCCAAGGCAGTCGTAGAGGCATGCCAAGAAGAAAATGGCTTCCATTTGTTGTATCCATCAGATGCCTCGCTGAAAGAAAAGATCGAGACTGTTGCGACCAAGATCTACGGTGCCGCAAAAGTGGAGTACACCGCTCTTGCCAACAAGCAACTCAAGAACTACACCGACAATGGCTTTGCCCACTTGCCAGTGTGTATTGCTAAAACTCACCTTTCAATTTCGGGTGATGCATCGCTGAAGGGTGCACCAACTGGTCACACACTGACAGTGCGCGAAGTGCGTGCTTCGGTGGGAGCAGGCTTTATCTACCCAATCTGTGGCGAGATGCGCACACTGCCAGGTCTTGGCACCAAGCCAGCAGCTGCGATCATCGACTTCGACGAAAACGGCGAAATCATCGGGCTTTCATGACCGACAATTTCAAGCGCTCTCCTGGTGGCGCCATCTTGATGGATGGCAACACATTGCGCGACGAAACCGTTGCGCGTCTGCGCAAAGTGATTGAGGACGCGGGTTCGCCACGTGTTTGTCTTGCAACAGTTCTGGTTGGGGGCGATGCTCCAAGCCATATATATGTAGCAAGCAAACACAAGAAGGCTCAAGAAGCCGGCATGGTTTCGGTTGGTGTGCACCTCGAAGAAGATGCAACACAAGAGCAAGTTGAAGCAGAGGTGCGCAAGTTGGCACTCGATCCAAACGTGCACGGCATTTTGGTGCAGCTGCCGTTGCCAAAGCATCTTGACTCTGAGCCAATTCTTGCGTTGTTACCACCAGAAAAAGATGTTGATGGACTCACCGAGCGTTCGATGGGTCGTTTGATGCGCAGTTTGCCTGGTCATGCACCGTGCACACCGCTTGGTGTGATGCGCTTGCTCGAGCGATACAACATTGCAACCAAAGGCAAGAAAGTGGTTGTCATTGGTCGTTCATTTTTGACAGGCTTGCCACAAGTTATTTTGTTTGTCCGCAGGGGTGGAGATGCAACAACCACATGTGCGCATTCAATGACTTCGCCAGAAGATCTCAAAGCGGTTTGTGTTGAAGCAGACATCATTGTTTCGTGTGTGGGCATTGCACGCATGATCAAAGCCGACTTCGTCAAACCGGGCGCAACTGTTGTTGACGTGGGAGTGACTCGCATTGACAACAAAATTGTTGGTGATGTCGACTTTGATGCAGTGCAAGCTGTAGCCGGTGCAATTACTCCGATGCCGGGTGGTACGGGCCCAATGACCATTGGTTGCTTGCTCGAGAACACTCTCGAGGCAGCAAGAATGCTCGGTGCATTTCCGCGCTAGTTAATTTGCAGCAGGTGCTTGTAGTCGTTTGGCAGTTGCTTGTAAGAGTCGATCAAGAATTGTTGCCATGATCACGATGGCGGTACCAACTTCGGCGCCAAGGCCAGCATCTGGTTTGGTGAGTGCCTCAATTGATCGATAGCCAAGGCCACCACCGCCAACCATGCCTGCGATGATTGCCATTGCTAGCACCATCATCACCATTTGATTGATGGCCAAAATTATTGATGGCATGGCGAGCGGAACTCGTACACCCCACAACACCTGCCGAGGTGTTGCACCAAAAGTTGTTGCAGCTTCAAGTGACTCGTAATTGACTTGGCGAATGCCAAGTGCAGTGAGACGGATGCCTGGTGGTATTGCGTAGACGACAGCAGCGACAATGCCAGGCACAGGGCCAACGGAAAAGATCATCACAAACGGAATTGCATACACAAGGTTTGGAATTGTTTGCAATGCATCTAAGAAAGGTGAGATCAACGACTCTGCTCGTGGTCTGCGACCGAGCCAGATGCCAAAAGGAATAGCAATCAGCATTGCGAAGATCACTGCAATGACTGTTTGTGTGAGGGTGTCGACTGCATCTGGCCATCTGCCAGTAAGGCCGATGAAGGCAATGCCAACTGCAGTGGTGAGCGACATCTTCCAGCCAGCAACAAAATATGAAAATGCGCTTGCTGCGACAACGATTGCTTGCCACGCGAGAGTTTCGTTGAGCCATGTTTGAGCACGCACTAT
>WLKU01000074.1 GCA_009701105.1 Actinomycetota bacterium
AATTCCATATGGTCGTGCTCATTCGAACCCACCGATTACGGGCGAACCAGAGTGGGCTACACCGCGTACTCGTGAGCTCATGGTGCGGGCATGTTTTGGTTGTCATTCCAATGAAGTGGAATACCCTGCGTACGCAAGTGTCGCTCCAATTTCATGGGTGGTTGAAGCACACGTTGCTGAAGGTCGAGAAAAGGTGAATTACTCTGAATTTGATAGTCGCCAACGCGGTGCTGATGAAACGATAGAAGTAATTCAAGAGGGCTCAATGCCGCCTGCTTACTACACTCAATTTGGTAGACACCCTGAGGCAAAACTCACGACGGCTGAAATAGCCGAATTGATCGCAGGTCTCAAGGCAACACCGGGACTCTCAGAAAGATAATTATGGCCACAATCAATCTCACACTCGACACTTTTGAAGAAGCAGTAATGAGTGATGGAATTACGTTCGTTGACTTTTGGGCAGAGTGGTGTGGCCCCTGCAAGATGTTTGGTCCGATTTTCGAGAAGGCATCGGATGCTCACCCTGATATCCGTTTTGCCAAGGTTGACACCGAAGCCGAACAGCAATTGGGTGGCTCACTTGGTATTCAGAGCATTCCGACCATCATGGCGTTTCGCGATGGGGTACTGCTTTTCTCTCAACCAGGCGCCTTACCAGCAGCATCGTTGGATCAATTAATCACATCAATTCGTGAAGTCGACATGGTCGAAGTGCACAAGCAGATTGCCGAGCAAGAAAACTCGACAGACAATACGTAACAGAATTCATTACATATGAACCATCTCACCGCCGCCGAAATGATCGCGATTAAGCGGGATGGAGGTGCGCTAGATCGACAGATGATCGAAGATCTGGTGTCAGGCATCACTGATAATTCATTGAGTGATGCACAAGTTGGAGCCTTTGCGATGGCAGTGCGTATCCGGGGGATGAATATCGACGAAACGGTGTTGTTGACCGATGCGATGCGACGTAGTGGAACCAATATTTCGTGGAACCTTGACGGGCCAGTAGTCGACAAACATTCAACAGGCGGCGTTGGCGACACAGTCAGTCTGATGCTCGCACCGATGCTTGCGGCTTGTGGGGCGTTTGTACCAATGATTTCAGGCCGCGGGCTCGGTCATACCGGCGGCACAACCGACAAAATGGAATCGATACCTGGATTCATCACTTCTCCAACCGATGATCGTTTCCATGAGATTGTGCGCACGGTTGGTTGCGCAATTATCGGTCAAACAAACGATCTCGCACCAGCTGATCGGCGCCTTTACTCAATCCGAGATGTCACAGGGACGGTCGAGAGTATTCCACTTATTTGCTCGTCGATTTTGTCAAAGAAACTTGCAAGCGGCACCAATGTTTTAGCGATGAATGTGACAACGGGAGGTGGTGCATTCATGTCCAATCTCGAAGACGCACGGGAGTTGGCCAAGACGATTACCGATGTGGCCCAGGGTGCAGGAGTCAAGTGTCATTCACTAGTCACGGATATGGATCAGCCACTGGGAAGCGCAGCGGGAAATGCACTCGAAGTGCAATATGCGCTCAACTATTTGCATGGGACTCGAGAAGACCGTATGCATCAAGTTGTAATTGCACTTGGAGCAATGGTGCTTGTCGACTCAGGTCTGGCGTCCGATGCTCAATCGGCGGTGATGGCACTAGAAAAATCACTTTCATCCGGGCGAGCACTTGAGAAGTTCGCGCAAATGGTTACTGCACTCGGTGGTCCAGCAGACTTTGTGGAGTCATCTGCAAATTATTTGGCTAAAGCCTCCGTCGTGCGCAATGTGACGGCCGATGTATCAGGATGGGTAAGTGGTGTGAGGGCAAAAGAGATTGGAATGACTGTGGTGGTGTTGGGCGGTGGTCGCACTCAGCCGGGAGCCCCCATTAATTGGAGCGTAGGTGTGAATCAATTGCCCAGTGTCGGTGACAAGGTGGAGCCTTCAACAGTGATTGCCCAAGTACACGCCCCAACTGAAGACGCAGCTTCCATTGCTGAGAAACGAATTCGTGCAGCTATCTCGGTGAACGAAACAGCAGTGGTGCCAAGAAAAGTATTGATTGATAACTAACGGGACTAACCGTTCTTGTGGTCTTCAAACCATTCTCGTGCGGCTGCCAAGATCTGCGGCTCAGTGAGTGCAGGAACGTTGATATCGAGCGCAGCAACTACCTTTTCCGCAGTTTTTGGATGATGTCGCTCAAGAAATTGAATGACCTTCAGCATTGAATTCGATTTCCCTTTGCCATGTCCGACAAGAAGGATCTGTCCAGCCGGAGCGACGGCAGTTGCGATTCCTTCAAGGTATGGAATTTCAAAGCGATTCGACTCATGACCGTGATTTTCCTGGGCTTGTCGCACATGGTGGTGCACGTGTTCCAAACTTGGTCGAGCCACAATTTCTGGTTTGTCACCGCGATGTGCGTCGGTGGCCCAAATACGCGTCTCGTCATGAGTTATCGCTGCAACTATAAGTTTTCCTGTGATGTCCACAAATGTCCTTTTGTCAGAGCGGCACAATTACTGCTGGGCACTTGGCATGGTGCGCAATTTGTTCTGCGACCGATCCAATAAGCAATCCAAGAAATCCACCATGTCCGCGGCGTCCAACAACAACCATGTCAGCGGTACTTGCAGCGTCAAGTAAATGTTGGGAAGCACTTCCATACTCGACAGTTGATGTAATTTTTGTGTCACCCACAAGACTTTTCACGGTCTCTAATGTGCGCTTCAATACTCCTTCGGCTGCCGATCGGAATTCTTCGACTGGTGAAAAAATAACTCCACCCATTGGATCGACAGCTAGTGGAAGGCTCCAGACATGTACAACATGCACAGCCGCACTATGCCTCTTGGCTTCATGAAGAGCCCATGTCAGTGCATTGATCGAACTTTGCGAACCATCTATTCCGACAACTATCTTGCGAACGGTGTTCATATCTCAACTCGTTTCTGTTTGCAGTTAAATTCTACGACACAGTTGTCTCTGAAGTACCACAAGTGACTACAGTCAAGTCTCTGGACACGATAATTAATTCCTCTTCACTGTGGATTGGTAGGTTGCCCTATCTCACAACAGAGTCACACAAGTATTCGCGTGGACATGTCTTGATTATCGGTGGATATCCAATGGCTGGTGCTGCTCGACTTGCTGCACGAGCCGCAATGCGAGTGGGAAGTGGAATGGTCACCGTTGCAGTGCCACCACATGGAGTCAATGCGTATGTATCCGCAATGGAATACGCCATTGTTCTCCCACTTCTCGAGACAGATCCGCTCATTGACATCGTCAGGCAGCGCAAAATTTCGGCAATTCTGCTCGGTCCGGGTCTTGGTGTGTCAGATCTCACGCGCAGTCGAGTTCTCGAAGCATTGCAATGTGGCGTACCTATCGTCCTAGATGCAGACGCTCTCACGAGTTTTTCGAATGATCCAGAGGAACTATTTGGATCCATTATTGGTCCTTGCATTATCACGCCTCACGAAGGCGAATTTTCTCGGTTGTTCAACTTGGATGGTCCAAAAGTAGAACGTGCCCAGCAAGCCGCACATATTTCGCATTCCACTGTCGTGTTAAAGGGCTCGTCAACGATTATCGCGTCAACGGAGGGATCACCCATTATTAATACCAACGCACCGGCTTCGCTGTCAACTGCTGGTACGGGAGATGTCCTAGCGGGGATCATCGTCAGTCTGATTGCTCAAGGAATGCCATTGTTTGATGCTGCAGCAGCTGCAACCTGGATTCATGCTGAGGCTGCAAGAAAGTTTAGCGTTGGGCTCATCGCCCAAGACTTACCTGATTTACTTCTCGCCGTGATACGTGAGTTGCACGTAAGCAATTAGTTCAGCGAAGCGCAAAAAACTTGTGCAGTAACGGCACGAAGTGCTCAAGTGGCTCAGACTTGTAGTCCACATCAAATGACACCTGATCGTATTTGGCACAAAACTCTTCGGTGAGTGCGTAGTGCTCGTGATCTCGGTATTCGTCACGAGCATTCTTGTTGAGTCCAATGTGATGCCAGAAGTAGTAGCCCTGAAAGATTCCATGATGAGCAACCATCCAATAATTGGCTGGTGAAACAAATGGTTTGAGAACTGCTGCAGCAATGGCCTCGTGATTATCGGGGGCCAAACTGTCACCGATGTCGTGGACCAATGCGCAAACAACGTATTCCTCATCGCGGCCATCTCGCTCTGCTCGGGTAGCAGTCTGCAAACTGTGTTCAAGTCGGTCGACGGGGTAACCCAAAAACTCGCCTCGTAACTTTTCGAGTTGCTCAACTACTTGGCTGGCAACACGGCCTTGCACAACTTTGTATTGCTCGGTTAAGTCGTCCCAATCTTCTCTTGTCGACTCAGCAAACGAACGGAACGTTGCTCGGCGTGGTTCGATGCTTGAAGTCAAGGCTTACCTCTTGATTGCATGCACAATTGATATGGAGTGCGTAGTGGTGCCGGCATGTCGATGGGTCGCAAGCTCGCGATATTCGGGTGAGTTCCACCACGTCATGCATGCTGCTTCGGATTCAAACTGAATGACGACTGTTCGACCTGCTTCGGGTGCGCCTTCGAGCACCGCCACGTTGTCGTCATAAGTAAGGAATGTGCCGTTATGAGCCTTGAGAATAGGGAAAAATCCTTTTTCGTATACGCGGTACTTGTCGGCATCGTTAATGGTGAAGTGGGCGATGAAGTGCACCGGTGATTCGCTCATGATTCTTGAATCGTATCCCACTTCGTAATCAACTATTTCAAGATCGAAACAACGAGTCCAAGTGCCGCAAGGTTAAGTGTCATGATTGCCGGCAGATCTGGTTGAGGTCCGTATCGTCGGGTGATGCACCGAGCAACAACCCTTGGCGTTAAGCCATTCTTGGAAATAGACGTTGCTATTTAATCCAGGCCGCAAGCACGCTCAGGATTCCGATCATTGACACGAGCGTTGTGCTGATGGTGAGGCCAGCAAACTTCCATCCCATCTTGTTGACGTATTCTTTTAGGTCCGAGTCCTGTTTCGTGAATCTGGAAACAATCTTGTTCTCCAGAATGTCGAAGCGTCCATCAATCTTGTCTAGTCGTGCATCCATTTTGTCGAATCGCACATCTATTTTCCCAAATCGTGAATCCATACGAATTGCATGATTGCGTAGATCGCCTTTAGTCGCTGGTTCGTTCCATTGGTCTTGTAGGTCGTTGATCAGGTGTTGTTCAATTTCGTTGAGTGGATTGCTGTTCTCTTCGTCCGATTCCATAAGTGCTCCTAATGTTTGTATTGTCATGCCCACGATGTGTTCGTGACAATGCGGGTTTGTGCGGTACTTGGTTGCGGATTATTTCAAGATTGATACGACGAGACCTAGTGCTACAAGGTTAAGTGTCATGATTGCCGCGGCGCTTGCCCACACGTTGCGATGAATCATTGCCTGTAAATCTGAGCGAAGTACATCGAATCGTGCATCCATTTTGTCAAATCGTGAGTCTAATTTCCCAAATCGTGAATCCATACGAATTGCATGATTGCGTAGATCGCCTTTAGTCGCTGGTTCGTTCCATTGGTCTTGTAGGTCGTTGATGAGATGTTGCTCGATCTCATTGGTTTTATTGCTGTTCTCTTCGTCCGATTCCATAAGTGCTCCTAATGTTTGTATTGTCATGCCCACGATGTGTACGTGACAATGCGGGTTTGTGCTGTGGATCGTTACACACTGACTGCTCTGGCTGTCAAGTACCGTGCTATTCGGCTCGATCTGCAACCCACGTTGACAACAACATCCATATTGAGCAAGCTCCACACACGGTCCAAGCCAGGGAGCGAATGAGGTTTGCTGTCATCAAATAGTGTCTTCACTATTGAATCCTCCTGGGCGAAGTAGCCATCTAGCCAAAACTGACCAGTAGAGAAATCCATATAATTAATGAATTAGCCCCCGTAGCTCAGTGGATAGAGCAACGGTTTCCTAAACCGCAGGTCGCATGTTCGATTCATGCCGGGGGCACAAACTAAGGAATCAGTGCGACTTTGCCAGCAATCTTGCGTGCTTGAATATCGGTCAGTGCGCGCGCTGCGTCTCGTAGCGCATAAGTGACTGGCTCGACGGGGCACAATTTGCCGTTCTCAATGAGTTCCAAAACTTTTGCAAGGGTTGCGTTGTTCAGATCTGGGTTTTTCATTGCCCATGCGCCCCAGTCGACACCAGTGATGCGACGGTTGCGAAGCAGCACCTGATTGGCCGGAAGCATTGGGATGCCCGCAACAAAACCAATAACGAGGTATTGACCATCATCGGTCAGTGCGCGCAAGCAGGTCTCGCCAACCTCGCCGCCCACGGGGTCATATATATAGTCAACTCCGCCACCCGAGATCTGTTTGGCCTGCTCCTTGATTTCATTGGCTGACAGGGTCGAATCGATCACAGCATCTGCACCGCGCGCTGTGGCGAGCGCACGCTTTTCATCAGTAGAAGCAACAGCAATAACGCGCAATCCCAATGCATGGCCAAGGTCAACAGCGGCAAGCCCAACGCCGCCACCGCCACCTAAAACAAGCAGCCACTTACCGGCTTCAACATGCGCGCGCTCAACAAGTGCGAACCACCCAGTGAGATAGCTCTGCATAAACGTTGCGGCCTGGCCATC
>WLKU01000075.1 GCA_009701105.1 Actinomycetota bacterium
ACTGCATGATTTCCATGAGAGTTAAGGCTACGCCGAGGCGCTTGTCAGCCACGCCTTATTTATCGCTGCACCGCTAAATTTAGAGTTATCGAACCCACCAAAATCGTCCTCTTCTACAAGTTCACACCGCTTGCCGATCCAGAAGCAATTCGCCTGTGGCAGCGCGCACTTTGTGAACGCCTCGATCTCAACGGCCGAATCATCATTTCAAAAGATGGAATCAATGGCACTGTTGGTGGTTCTTTGGCGTCAATCAAAAAATACGTGCGCGTCACCAAAGAATTTCCAGCCTTTAAGACAATCGACTTCAAATGGTCCGATGGAATTGGCAATGATTTTCCGCGCATCGAGATACGCGTGCGTGACGAGATTGTTACGTTCGGTGTCCCCGAAGAAATCAAAGTCGACGAAAATGGAATTATCGGTGGTGGCGTGCACCTCAAGCCAGCCGAAGTCAACCAACTTGTTGCCGAGCGTGGCGACGACGTTGTTTTCTTTGATGGCAGAAGCGCATATGAAGCACGCATCGGCAGATTCAAGAATGCTGTCATTCCTGACGTGGAGACAACTCCAGATTTTGTTGCCGAAATTGAGAGTGGCAAATATGACCACCTCAAGGACAAGCCGATCATTTCGTATTGCACGGGCGGCATTCGTTGCGAAGTGCTCTCGGTCATCATGAAAAACCGCGGTTTCAAAGAGGTCTACCAAATCGATGGCGGCATCGTTCGCTACGGCGAAGAGTTTCGAGACAAAGGGCTCTGGGAAGGCTCGCTATATGTCTTTGATCGCCGACTCAAAATGGAATTTAGTGATCAGGCCAAAGTGTTGGGAACCTGCAACTTGTGCTCAGCCCCGACCGCACAGTTTCATAATTGTTCCAATCTTGCCTGCCACAAATTGACCCTGGTGTGCAGTGCTTGTGAAGCCGCATCACCCACAATTTCGTGTGAAGACTGTCGCGAGTAAGACTGGCACCATGGCTGTTGCATCTCATCCACATCAAGGAATCGTCACGCTCGATCTTGAAGGTGTGTTGGTGCCCGAGATCTGGATTGCTGTTGCAGAAAGCACTGGCATTCCAGAGTTGAAACGCACTACTCGCGATGAGCCCAACTATGACGTGCTCATGAAATCGCGTATTCAGATTCTCGACCAACATGGCCTCACCATGAGCCGCATCGAGCAAGTGATCGCTGGCTTGTCGCCAATGCCAGGTGCTGTCGAATTCTTGGATGCATTGCGCGAGCGCACACAGGTCATCATCCTCTCTGACACGTTTGAGCAGTTTGGGCGTCCACTGATGCGCCTGCTCAACTGGCCAACACTGTTTTGTCATCGGCTCATTGTCAAAGATGACCACATCGTCGATTTTGAGTTGCGCCAAGCCGACCAAAAGCGACTTGCGGTAGAGGCTTTCAAGAAATTGAACTACCGCGTTGCTGCTGCTGGCGACTCATATAACGACGCAGCCATGTTGGGTGCTGCCGACGCAGGCTTTCTCTTTCATGCTCCCGACAACATCAAGGCCGAGTTTCCACAATTTCAGGCACTCGAAACGTACGACGAGCTCTTTATAAAACTTTGCACTGCTCTCGACTGCTAGATCGCAGTTGCGAGTTCGTAGTAGCTAGTTAGTTCGCTGCCTTCGCAAGGTTGTCCATGGTGATTTCCATGTTCTTTTTGTTATGTGTTGCGCGATCCGCCACACCGCTAACGACTTTGCCAAGAAATGCGCTCGCAGCACCACGGTGATCAATCCAGCTGTGTGTCACTCTGCTGCCTACAGAAGATGGCTCAATCTCGTACACCCAATCACACCAGTTCTTTCCAAAGACCATTAGTCCGAAAGAAAATTTCTTTGGAGCATCGCATGCATTAACTACAACGTTTGTGCCCCAAGCCTTCTTGCCGTTTTTGTTTCGGCCCTTGAATATTGCTCCAACAGCTGGTCCGGTTGCTCCCTTAGCCCATTTTCCGCCCTGGTTTTCTGGCGACCATTCACCCATGCGAGGCAAGTCAGTGACGAGTGCCCAAACTTTGTCGGGTGATGCAGAAAATTCTCGTGTTACTGAAACTGGTGCAGGCTGTGTCATTTCGCAACCATAGCAAAACAATTAGATACTGGAAAGGCGCTGTTCAATGTGTTGGTCGGGGCGAACAAGTAATCCTTCATTGGATGACAAACCAAGAATCTGTGACCACCAGTTATCGGTATCTTGAACATCTTGGCCAATTTTGATGTGTGGCAAATCGCTCACAAATTCAGAGCCTCCAACTATTAAGTAGTCATCCAAACTGACAAGATCCAACGACGATATTTTCTCACCGTTTCGCTCAAGCCAACCATGTGGAAGTCGATTGCCCGCCTCGACCGATGGGCGATAATTGCGAATGATTTCATCGGTGAGTGGCTCAAGCTCAGTTGTCGAGGTCGAAAGAATGTATCGATAACCAATTTGCAATCCAAGCATGTCAAAGTGTGTTGCTTGATTTTGAATCGCTTGGTCCAGAACTTTCATGCCTTCAGCATCTTCGAGCACTCGATTGAGATTTGCAAACGCAACTTCTATGTCTGGGTCAATTCCAAGAGCCATGAATACGTCAAACATTTTGAACGCGTTGTCCATGCTTGCTTGCGCATTTCGTTCAGCGATTGGTCGGCGCTCTTTCTCATACGTGTCCAGTAGCGCTAAGTCCGCTACTCCAGCTTCAATTCGATCTATTTTCCACATCAAGTTATGAATATCGCCAATTCCAGTGTTGAGACCCATTCCTCCGGACGGTGGAAACCTGTGTGCAGCATCTCCTGCGAGCAATACGCGACTCAATCGATATGAGTCAGCAAATTGTGATGTCATAGTCCAAGAAGATTGCCGAAGCACCGTAATTGTTGCGCTTGTTGGCGCAATTGCTTTACGAATCAACTGATCACATTCGGATGGTGAAATCTGCGCTTCATCTCCTTCTGCAATCGGATACATATATACCCACTCGTTGTCGCCTCCGTGCGAAATCAAGGTTCCACCTGCGCGAGGATCACAAATCCAATAGAGAATGCCGGGATTTGCAGCAGTTAGTAATTTGAGGTCAGCCCTAAAGTGAAATGTCAAAAATTTCTGCAAGTTGTCTGGACCAACCATTGAAATGCCACACGCATTGCGAACACTGCTTGATGCGCCGTCACATGCAATGAGCCACTTGGAGGAAATCTTTTCGTTCTGACCATTGATAGCAACCGTCGAAATTACCCCTTCAGGGCCTTCTTCGCACGCCTCCCAAGTTGATGCGTATTCAACGCCGATTCCACAATTCTTTAATTCAGAAACAAGCAACGGCTCAAGTAAATGCTGCGAAAGGTTTCGAAGCGGCGTTGGTGTAACACTCAAATTGTCATCACCTTGCTGTTCGTATTGCAATGTTCCGAGTACTTTTTCACCGAGGCGAGTTACCCAATGAACAAATCCTGCTTGTTCTGGTGATTGCGCAGCACTTCGAATTTTTTCGACATCGAGTCCAATTTGTCTCCAAATCTCAAAAGTGCGCGCATTGATGACATGTGCTGCCGGTGCGCTTTGTGCAGTTGGACGACGTTCAATGATTCGCACAGAAAGACCAAGCTCGTGCGCAATTAACGCGCCGGTAAGTCCAACAGGACCGGCACCAACGATGAGAATGTCAGTTGATGTTGTGATCATTACCCAGACCAGCCCCTAGAAGACGCCTTCGTAACTACCGCCATCAAGTTGTAGGTTCTGTCCGCTGATAAAACCAGCTTGCGCAGAACACAAAAATGCAAACGCATCACCAAATTCTTCTGGCTTTCCCAACCTGCCAGCTTTAATTGACTTGATTTGATCTGCCCGAGCTTCTTCGTAGGTAACGCCGCGTATTTGCATCACTATCTGAGCCATTTGTTCTTGACGGTAGGTATCAAATCGCTCTGGCAGCAATTGATTGACCGTGACATTGAATTTTGCAAGGTCTTTCGAAAGCCCTTTCAATACCCCGGTAAGTCCAAGGCGTGGGCCGTGCGAAAGCGACATCGCTGGGTTCGGTGATTTAACCATTGCCGAACTCACCGCAACAATTCGGCCGAATTTTCGCTCGCACATTCCAGGAATAACCCGCTGTAGAAACATCAGTGGCGCAGTGAGGGCTCGCTCAATAGATTCATTCAAATCATTTTCTGTAATGTCCTGAAACATTTTTGGTGATGGACCTTCACCGTTCAGCAAGACAATGTCCGGAGCGTCACACGCTGCGATCAATTGCTCCTGAACTTCGGTTGTCGAAGAATCGCCGACAACGCCAGTGGCACTTACTTTGTACCTACTCGTTATTTCGTCAACGGCACGGTGCACATCATCAGCTGTGCGACCGTTGATCACCACATTCACTCCTTCTCGAGCAAGGCTTTCGGCGCATGCACGGCCGAGCCCTCTGCTTGAAGCGAGTAATATTGCGTGGCGTTTCGCTATTCCAAGATCCATGTCAGTTCCCTAAATCAGTCCACGAGCTTCACGAGCTGCTGCAATTTCAAATAGATCAGGTTGATTAATAAAACTTTCAGGTTCCTTTGGCCCCCACACCGAAAATCCGGCCGGTCCATCAGCGCCTTCCCAATCTCGCTTGCAGAAATCTCTTTCCCATGCTTCGTCATCAGTGATCTGATCCATGTCGGAGAAAAACTCAAACATGTTGCCCGAAGGGTCAGTGAGATACCAAAAGATATTGGCGCCCAAGTTATGTCGACCGATTCCGACAACATTGGCATCTGGTCGCTCGGCCAGCACCGCCATGCCCAACTTGCCAATTGCATCGACATCATCTACCTCAAGTGCGTAGTGATTGAGATGACTGGTAAATCCGGGATGAATGAAAAAGTTGTGATGATCAGACTCACAACGCATAAATGTCGCTATTCCATTCAAAACCTGATCCGAAACCCGAAATCCAATTCCATCCACATAAAACGCTGTTGCCTTCTCGAAATGCGGTGTTGCGAGTACAACGTGTCCAAGCCGACGAGGTCGACGGGACGCAGTCTCAAGCAACACCTCTGCTCGTGTGCCAACACGCTGATTACGTCCTGGTGAGTTAGAAACTCGCTCAGGACTTTGTTGCAATGATGGTGCAGCTCCAACGTCAATCGAAATTCGGTGACCAAATACTGGATCCACGCAACTCAGATTGGTTCCACTAATTTTTGACTCTACGCCCATCTCTCCAATACGTTGAGCAATTGCTGCTAAATCGCTTTCAAATTCACAACTTAAGTGCAACGCGTCAAGATGGCGATAGTCATCCTCAACAACAGTTATTTGTTTCTTTCGGTCATCAGTTCCAAGCACACCAGCAGTTGAACTATTGAGTCCGTGCCGTTCCCAGAATTCGCAAAGTTCCTGTGGATTCTTTACCGCTAAGTCAATGTCGAGTAATCCGTTCAGTGCCATGCTTATGCCCCTTTCACATAATCGCTCACTCGGCGACAATGATTAATCATCGTGCCGATGCCTGCGATAGTCGTTGTAATGATGTCGCCATCCTTAAGGAATTTGCCTTGAGTAGCACCGATGCCATCTGGTGTTCCAGTGAAAATGATGTCACCTGGTACCAGAGTTGTGATCCGAGACAAGTACTCAATCAGAGTTGGTACATCAAAGATCAAATTTTTAGTCGTATCACTCTGACGAATTTCACCATTGATATCAGTTGTTAAGTGAAAGTCATCAAGATCTGAGAAGTGATCGGTTGAATAAACGAACGGTCCAATTGGCCCAAACGTGTCGAATGATTTGCCTAAATCAAAATGAGGCGGTTGTGCAGCAAATTGCGCAAACCGATCAGATATGTCTTGACCGATAGTCACGCCTGCAACGTGATTCCAAGCATCTTTCTTTTCAATGTCTTTCCCACCAACACCGATGACCACAACTAGCTCAGCTTCGTAATCAACTCCGTCCGAGCGCATCTCGATATCAGAATTGGCACCAACTAAGCACGAAGGGAACTTCGTGAAAACCAACGGATTAGTTGGAAGTTGCATATTTGCCTCAGCTGCATGACTCTTAAAGTTGAGACCTACAGCAAAACTCTTTTGAGGCCTTGGAACCGGTGGACCAACATCGACGCTTGAAACCTTGCCAGTTGGCACGGCGTCTTTCAATGAAGCAGAAAGCAGGTGCAGCGATGCGAAAGATGAAATTGACTGCATCGGATCACTTGAAAGTACCCCTTTGCTCAAAGTCTCGATATCAAAATACGAATCACCTTCGACCAAGACAGCCCGGTCGCCAATATTTCCCAGAATAAATGACATGCTGAGATACTACGACATCAAAATATTTGATGTCAAACTAAATGCTATGTTTCAGGGTATGGAAATTTCGGATCTCGTTGAACAAACAGTCACTACTTGGTCGGCCGAACGGCCTGACATTGACTTCACGGCTATGTCAACCGCCCTGATGGTCAACCTTCTCGTCGCAAAACAACTTGAAATAACGAATCAGCACATGTTGGAACTTGGCGTCACGCTTGGCGAATTTGATGTGCTCGCAACTCTGCGCCGTCACGGGAAGAACGGCGTCTTAATGCC
>WLKU01000076.1 GCA_009701105.1 Actinomycetota bacterium
ATGAGTACGCCAAGCGAAAGCATGCCCACAAACAACAGGCCAATTGCAGTGTCTCCCGAGAGTCTGAGTCGGCGATTGACGATGCCAACACCCGACATCATGATCACTGCACTGACTGTGGCACCAAGCATTCCTGAAACACCAAGTAATAGCGCAACAGCAATGCCTGGCAGCACGCCGTGGGCGAGAGCGTCACCGATAAATGAGAGGCCTCGAAGTACGACGAATGTTCCGGTGACTGCACACGTAAGCGCCACAAGCAACCCTGCAATCAACTCGAGACGCAGTTGGTGATCGTCTACAAATACGCCAAAGAGAAAGTTCACGATTGCAAGTTCTCAGTTTTGGGAATGATTCTCACAACGTGAATGTATCACTATTGAGAATGATTCCCAACTTGGGTTTTAGGCTCCTGTGAGCGCGAGAATTGTGGCGGTCAGTTCGTCCATCGGGATTTCGCCGCTCATACGAACTAGTACTTTGCCGTCGCCACCAACAAGCACGAAGTATGGGTATCCAGCAAGACCGAAAGCGTTACCGCCAACTTTGTCGACTGAGTCTGCCAAGACTGGCCAGGTGGCTGGAAAGTTTTCGCGAGCCAACCATTCGGATGGCGGAAAGTTGGGGTTAGCAGTATCGGTGCCAGTGGCTACTGCGAGGATGTCGATGCCCGCTGGCATATTGCCCGACTTTTCCCACTCAACGAGCAACGGCACTTCACGTTGGCAGTGAGGACACCAATGTGCAAGAAACACGAGCAACGTTGGCGTGCCAGTTGATTCGGTTGTCACAACGTTGCCGGTGAAACCTTTGCCCGACAACACGGGTGCGAGCATTCCGACAGCAGGGTCTGGTTTTGCCGCTTCATCAAATGCTGGAAGCACGTCACCAGTCACCGTGACTTCACTAAATTCTTGTAATGATCCAACTGCGGCTGAGTCTTTTTTGCTGGACGCACTAATTGCAACAATTGCTGCAATTGCGATGACAGCGGCGATCACACCACCAACGATCCAAGCGTTGCGATTACCCGAGTTTGATTTGTTCTTTGACGTGTTCATTATTGCTCCGTTTGCTGTGAGGTTGGAA
Source organism: Actinomycetota bacterium (assembly GCA_009701105.1). The sequence continues at coordinate 1,090 of WLKU01000076.1, forward strand.
GGGTGGTAAAGACAATGACTGCAAGAAAACCCGTGAAAGCCATGAATGGCAACGTTACAAAACCAAAGAGTTCGAACCAAACAAACTCACATGGCACTTTGACATCGCACACGCCAGCGTCGAGGTTTGGAAAACGCTCCAAAAACCAATGGTAAGCCGAAATTCCGCAACCGATTGTGGCGAGTGGAACAGTAATTTTCCAGATGCTTTTGGTGCGGCGGATCAACGTGATGATCAGAACGATTGCGAGCGGATACATCATGAAACGCTGAAACCAGCACAAGCGACACGGCTTGTAGTTGACGATTTCCGAAAAGTACAAACTGCCGAGCATGCAAGTGGTTGCAACAGCGGCGGCGAGTGGTCGTGCAAATGGAGAAAAGGCCGTGAGGGTGTTTTGAGCCCACGATTGTGAACCAGCCAACAAACGAGCGACGAGCACGACAACTGTTCCCACAAGGAGTGCCACGCTGAGCATGGCAAAAAACATTTCAAATGTCTCGTTATTCATGGCTCGTAACAGTCTAGAGATCGGGCAGAATAGAAGGGTGACAACATTTAAAGAACGCATTAAAGCCGATATCAGCGAAGCAATGAAGGCGCGTGACGAGTTGAGACTTTCGACACTGCGCATGGTGTTGTCGGCAATTCAAAATGCCGAGGTAGCTGGCGACGAGGCGATTGTGTTGAGCGATGATCAAGCACTTGCGGTTTTACGCGCTGAATCAAAAAAGCGCGCTGAAAGCGCGCAGATCTATGCAGACGCCGGTCGTACGGATGCAGCAACAAAAGAGCGCGCTGAATGTGCAGTGATCGAGGCATACCTGCCGGCAGCGATGTCGGATGACGATGTTGCAAAGATCGTTGCAGAGGAAGTTGCCAATGCTGCAGCCGCTGGTGCAACTGGTGGCAAAGCCATGGGTGCAGTGGTGAAAGCGGTGCGCGAACGAGTTGGGTCTGGTGCCGACGGCCAAAAAATTGCTGCACTTGTCAAATCGGCACTCGGTTCTTGAGACGACTCACCAACAAATGGATATAGATCAACAGCTGAGTGAAGACCACATGGGCAAGAAGGGCATAATTCTTCTTGCGACTCTTGGCGAGCGCCAAACAATTCGTTATGTACTAGAAGAAGTCGCAGAAAGCATTCGCACACTAGGCGCATCACAACATCAACTTGATGTGCTGATAGTCGATGACTCGCGAGATACAGAATTTAATGAGCACGTGGCAGAAGTGTTCGGTACTCTCGGAATTCGCGGAAAGGTCATTGATGGCCCACACCGAGGACTCGGCGCCGCAATTTTGCATGGCTTTGATGCTGCACTTCAAGATCAAGATGTTTCATATGTTGTCAATCTGGATGCCGATGGACAGCACGACGCGCGACAGATGCCAGACCTTGTGCGATCACATTTTGTAACCAAGAGTTTGATCACGATCGGTTCGCGCTGGACGAAAGGTGGGTCGGCTCCGGGGCTGACATGGCAGCGAAAAATCCTTTCTCGTGTTTCAGCGATCATGTTGCACCGTGTTGGTGTTCCGTCTGCGATCAAAGATCCAACAACAAGTTTCCGTGTCTACAGCAGGCAGGCCTTGGAGTTGTCGTGTCGTGAAGTGATTGATTTCAGTGGCTATGCATTCTTTGGCGGAATCATCGCAGTCGCGGCAAGTCAAGGTCTCAAAATCACTGAAGTTCCAATTCACTTTCGTCCACGATTGGGCGGGGAATCGAAAATGCAATTGACTCGCATCGCAGAGACAGCTGGTCAGTTGTGGTCGATCTCATCGCGTGCTGAAATGTTGCGACGTCGTCGATCCATCGCCTTGAAGTTTGGTGGAAGCGGTCATACCGATGCATCTGGTGTAATCAAAGATCATGATGTGATGGTTTGTGCAGAAGCAAAAACTGCGAAACACTTGGTCACTCACCTCAGCAGTTATTTGACAGGTGACGTGCTCGATGTAGGAGCCGGATCTGGGTCTTTTAGCGGACACATTGCCGATGTTGCACACGAATTGACCTGTATCGAACCTGTCGAGACATATTTTGTAGAGCTAAAACAGAAGATTTCCGGACTGTCCAATGCGCAGGTTTTCTTCGGAACTCTCCAAGATTTTTCTCAGCAGCAGAGCTCACCATCGGGTACCAAAAAATTTGATGCCGTCTTTTATGCGCATGTTGTCGAACACATCCATAGTGATGTTGAAGAATTGGTGCGAGCACGCAAGCAGTTAAAGCATGATGGTCGAGCGATCATCGTGGTGCCGAGTTTGCCAAGGCTGTACGGATCGGTCGATTCGTTGTCTGGTCACTTCCGACGCTTCACTCGGCGCGAATTGATTGCGGTGGCCAATGCAGCAGGTTTTGAAGTCGAGTCCATTCGTTACTTCAACCCACTCGCAATTTTGCCGTATTGGTTGTTGTACCGAGTTGTGGGCGTTAAGTCGGTGAGTTCTGGCCAACTCGGGTTTTATGACCGCGCGATTGTGCCGTTGGCTTACAAAATTATTGGTCTTTTTGGCGGAAAAATTCCTGGCATTAACTTGATCGCGATTCTAAAAAACCCACAATAGTTTTCACAATGGATTCGTTCAACATGCGCGCTGCGCAATCAGCCGACATAGCGAATATCGCTGGTCTCCTCAACGAAGTTTTCGCCTATGACGGAATTCCAATTGTGCAAACGGTTGTGGAGCTAGAAGAAGAATTTGTTGCACCATGCTGCACCATTGAGAACGACGTAATGGTGGTGCAATTGGATGAAAAACTAATTGGTGTTACCTGGACCTACTTTCTTCCTTCGGAATCCAAAGAAGAGCGTTGCTACATTTTTGGAGGAGTGTTGCCTGAGTTTCGCCAACAAGGTGTTGGCACAGAATTAATGACGTGGGCGGTGCAGCACGGTGAATCGTTGTTGCGGTCAACTGGTCGCACGCTTCCCAAATATTTGCGAGCGAGTGTAAGCCAGCAAAATGAATCCGCCTCACGGTTATTTGGGCATTTTGAAATGAAGCCGGTCCGTTTTGAAGAAGACCTAATTCGCAATCTCGCAAATCTTCCAGAAGAAAACAAGAATCCAAAATATTCGATCGTTCCTTGGGATTCGGCTCGCAATGAAGAAGCACGAAGCGTGAAAAATCTCGCATTTCAAGATCACTGGGGCTCGACACCGAACAGTAGCGAGCTATGGCTTCAGATGGTCAATGGTTCAACTGCTCGACTGGATCATTCGTTTTTTGCAGTTAACCAGCAACAGGAAATTGTCGGACTGTTATTGACGCATCGGTACGAGTCGGACGACGAACTATTGGGTAAGAGAATCGGTTGGATCGACAAGCTGGCGACTTTGGCCGAACACCGAAAGCAATCGATTGCAAAAAATTTGATTGCTCATGCACTGCATTCGTATAAGAAAGATGGCCTCACGCATGCTGCGTTGAGTGTTGATACCCAAAATCCAACTGGTGCTTACGGACTTTATGCATCCCTGGGATTTGAGTTGTATAGAGGAACCGTTACGTACGAACGGCAGATCAATCCAGTGCCCTCGGCATGACCCAGTGCCCTCGGCATGACCCAGTGCCCTCGGCATGAATCGAACATGCGACCTGCGGTTCCGGAAACCGATGCTCTATCCACTGAGCTACGAGGGCAGTAGTTGAGAGGGTATCTTGAATTCGCCGTAGCTTTCAAACTGTACTCGGCTCTCGTTGAAAGTTGTGCTAGAACTTTGTAGTGAAGAATCGCCTGTGGTTAATCGCTCTCGCATTGATTGGGACGATTGTGGTACCACCACAGAATGTGTCGGCAAAACCACAGGCGCTTCCGAAGTGCCCTTCGGTGAATTTTTTGAATCTATCGAAGTCGGTTGGTGCCGGCTCGGGTTATGCAAAACCATCTCAGAAAATTGTGTGTTCTACTGGTGAAGTTGTTGTCACAACAAACAACATGATTAGTTTTCCATTCACTCAATTGACACCGCATCCGTTGAGTCCACAAACCTTGACCATAAAGTTTCCACGCTCGCCGAAGGTTGCTGCCACACCGACCAATGTTGTGAATATGCTTGGCACGGCCGGTGTGTCGGTGTCTGGTCTCTTGATCTATCCGATTACTGAAGGAGCAATTCCGGTCGAATCTGCATTTGGTGATCCGTACTACAACAAGATGTTGGATACCTGTGGTGGACACACTGGCCCCGCAAGCGAATATCACTATCACGTGCTTATGACTATTGCGATTTGTAATTTGAAAAACACTTCTATCCTCGGATATGCGATTGACGGATTTCCTATCTATGGTCCAACTGGCTGTCTCAATGTGAAGTGCACGAAGAAAGCGGCCATGAAGTCTGGATATGTGCAGATTGGTAATCCTCAAAAGAACGTGTGGAATGCTTACAAATACAGTGCAACACCAAGCACAACTGTGCTGGACGAATGCAACGGACGAGTACAGCCCGATGGAACATATGGCTATCACGCGACACTTTCTTTTCCTTACATATTTGGTTGCTTTAAAGGCACACCAACCACGCAAACTGGCGGGGCAGCTGCGCCGATGACGATGGGTGGAAGCAGTGGTCAGCCTCCAGCCGGTAGTTCGCCTCCAGCAGGTAGTTCGCCTCCAGCAGGTAGTCAGCCTCCAGCAGGAGGTGCACCGCCAGTAGGTGGTCCACCACCTTCCACGACGATAAAGGCCAGCTGGATCGAACCGTTATCGATACAAGACGTCACGTCGTTGTATTGCAACCTGTCGCTCAGTTACCAAGTTCGTTAAGACGCCAACTGTCGTAGTGTTGGCGAATGAGTGAACTTTCGCCGTGTCCGAAATGTGCGTGTGTCTATACATATGAATTAGGCAACATGCTCGCGTGTCCAGAATGTGGGCATGAGTGGGCTGCTATTTCGACTGACCAAGAAGCGCCAGAGGGGGCGAGTGACGAACTCTCGGTAATTAAAGACACCGCGGGCAACATCTTGCAAGATGGTGACACGGTCACTGTGGTCAAAGATCTCAAGGTCAAGGGCAGACCAGTGTCGATCAAGGTGGGCACCAAAGTACGCAATATTCGCTTGGTGCGCGACAACGGAGATCATGACATTGACTGCAAAGTAGACGGCTTTGGTGCGATGTACCTCAAATCAAGCGTTGTTAGGAAGGTCTAACTCCAAGCGAGTAATGCTCAAACAACTGAATTTGCCGTGCGCTGTACCTGTTACGGTTCGTCAATGCGCACCGTTGCTTTCCCTCACACACGTATTTTAAGTGTCCTCGTCGTTATTGCTCTTGCGATTGTTTCAAGTGCACCAGCCTTCGCGCAGCGTGTCAACGGAGTTGGTGGAGCGTGCACTAAAGCCGGTGCCACATCAAAGGTGGGCACCACCATGCTCAAGTGCGACAAAGTGAATAAAAAGTTGGTGTGGGTGTCCATGGGTGGAACCACAAA
>WLKU01000077.1 GCA_009701105.1 Actinomycetota bacterium
ACCACGTGGTGACAACAAAGAAGGTTGGGACAACATCGACATCTTCGGATGGTTGGGTTACCCAATGCAGATCAAAGTCAACTTCTTGTGCCGCGACAGCATTCTTGCCGCACCGCTCGCACTCGACTTGGTGTTGTTCACCGATCTCGCACAACGCGCAGGCATCGGTGGCATTCAAGAGTGGTTGTCGTTCTATTACAAGAGCCCACAAGTTGCACCTGGCCTCAAGCCAGAACACGACTTGTTTGTGCAGTTGGCAAAGCTCAAGAACACGCTTCGTTGGATGATGGGCGAAGACCAGATCACGCACCTGGGCCGCGAGTATTACGACGAGGCCTAACAACCGTCACGCTGTTTATGCAGCGTGTGTCGACATCATTGCGGTGGTGTTGTTCGTTGCTATTGGAAGACGTAATCACGACGAGAGCACGGCCATTGACGGCATTGCCACTGTCGCTGCCCCGTTTCTGATTGCCCTTGCTATTGCCTGGATTACTTCGCGTGCTTGGCGCACACCTGGCTCGTGGCGCACAAGCGTGATCGTGTGGCTTATCACCGTTTTTGGCGGGCTCGAGTTGCGCCACTTTGTGTTTGATCGCGGCACTGCCACACCATTTGTGATTGTGGCAACGCTCGTGCTTGGCGCGCTTATTGTTGGCGGCCGCTACGTTCTCAACTTGCGACTTCGGCACTGACCAAAGCCAATACCCGTTCGGCTAAGGCAATCGAATAAGACAGCCGATCGCTACTCGGACTTCGATCAGCATCAATCGGATATTCAATAGCATTTCGAAGTTGACGAAGATCATTGATCTCTGAATACAACTGGCCGATTGAAGAAGATAATTCTCCTGCACAATTGATGAGCGCGAAATGCCCACCCCTACTTGTGACTCGCAGCCCATGATACGCCAGCAGTGCAGCACATGATTTGCGAGTCGAGTCATAGGCGAGTTGAAATGCCCCATTTACATCATCTGATTTCTGTAAGAGAACCGCGCTATGCAAGTGTTGGCGTGCATCCTTCAGCAAAAATGCTTGAAGTGTTTTCATTTTTCCAATTCTTTCAAGACGACCGCTTGCGAGAAGCGCTTGTATATTTTCAGACATACCAACTTGTGTAAGTCAGATGGTCAGATATGGACGCCTTTTCATCTCTTTTTTTAGAGGATCTGTTGATTTGTTTGTCCACCAAGACATACCTCTGTCAATTGCATTGATTTGTTTGCCGATGCGGTCTTGGGCACGTGCGCATGCCTCGCTGAGTTGGGAGTAGTTGGGCTTGCCAAGCACCAACACATCAATGTCATTGGGCGCATGGCCAACAACTCCCGCGTACCGAGCTGCCCATGATCCAAAGATGATGATCTGCTCGATTCCCTTCACGTGGGCGAATTCTTCGGCAATAACTTGTTTGGGGCCGAATGATCTCAACAAAAGTTCGGCCAAGAGTTCGGCATCTCGCGACTCTGCAGACTTGACCAGCCGCACATTTCCGACGCGTCGCGACACCACAAGGCCGGCTTGTTCGCTTCGTTCTATTTCGCGTTGCACCGTAGCCAATGAAACACCAGTGCGCTGAGCCAGTTCGGTCAGACTGCGCTCGGTCGGTGCAGACCACAACACAAGCCCAAGTATTTCAGCCTGTGCGCGCGACCTAAATATGGGCAAGAGTGGCGGTGAAAGAGTTTTCATTAAATGCAATATATCTTGCGTTTAATGAAATATAGGCAATGAGGCTTTTATTCGATGATGTTGGTGATTGCGCCGGTCTCGGCACCCTGCACCAATTTGGCGTACTTGGCCAACACGCCACTCGTGTAACGCGCGGGGTTTGGCTTCCAGCCCTTGCGTCGTTCGGCTAACACTTTTTCGTCAACCATCAAGTCAAGAGTTTTTGTTGGCACGTCGATGCGCACAATGTCGCCATCGTGTGCAAATGCAATTGGTCCGCCATCTGTTGCTTCAGGTGCAACGTGACCAATACAGAAACCCCACGTGCCACCGCTAAAGCGACCGTCGGTGATGAGCGCGCAATCTGATCCGCGACCAACGCCTTTGAGTGCCCCAGTGATTGCGAGCATCTCGCGCATACCTGGGCCACCCTTTGGTCCTTCGTAACGAATGATGATCACCGTGCCGGGCTTGATGTCGCCCGCTATCACCGCAGCCATCGCACCGTCTTCGCCGTCGAACACGCGAGCAGGACCCTCAAATGTCATTTGATCTTTTGTGAGGCCAGCAACTTTGACAACTGCACCGCGCGGTGCAAGTGAACCACTGAGGATGTTGATGCCACCCTCTGCGTGAATTGGATTGCTCAATGGATGGACAACATCGCCATCAGGTGCTGGCGGATTGATCTCGGCCAAATTTTCGGCCATGGTTTTACCCGTACACGTAAGTACGTCGCCATGCAGAAGACCCGCATCAAGCAAATGCTTCATCACAACAGGCACACCACCGATGCGATCGATGTCGGTCATGTGGTACTTGCCGCCCGGCTTGGTGTCGGCGATGTGCGGAACTTTTGCTGCAATGCGATTGAAATCTTCCAGATCAAGTGCAACGCCTGCCTCGTTGGCAATAGCCAACAAGTGCAACACCGCATTGGTTGAACCACCGAGTGCATTGACCATTGCGATCGCGTTTTCAAATGCCTTTTTGGTCATGATGTCGCGCGGATAAATGCCGAGACGAACAAGATTCATCACGGCTGCACCCGCACGCTCGGCGTCAGACTCACGACGCTTGTCAATTGCTGGTGGCGACGCAGTTCCGGGCAAGCTCATACCGAGAGCTTCTGCAATCGAACTCATGGTGTTGGCGGTAAACATGCCACCGCAAGCACCTTCGCCAGGGCATGCTGCACGCTCGATCTCGCCAAGTTCTTCTTGGCTCATGTTTCCTGCCGCGCAAGCACCAATGGCTTCGAACACTGTGGTGATGTCGATGTTTTTGCCATTGTGCACACCTGGCAAGGTGCTGCCGTTGTACACAAACACGCTTGGCAAATTGAGACGTGCAGCGGCCATCAGCATGCCGGGAATGCTCTTGTCACAACCAGCAAGACCAACGAAACCATCGAAGCGCTCTGCGTGCACAACTGTTTCGACCGAGTCACAAATAACTTCGCGACTTACAAGCGACGCACGCATGCCTTCGTGACCCATCGAAATGCCGTCACTCACCGTGATAGTGCCGAACTCGAGAGCGACACCGCCATTTGTGCGAACGCCAACTTTTGCCGAGTCGGCAAGACGACGTAGCGATGCGTTGCACGGAGTTACTTCGTTCCACGACGAGGCAATACCGATCTGTGGTTTTACCCAGTCGTCGTCGGTTAAACCAACGGCGCGCAACATTGCGCGGGCTGCAGCCTTTTGATTGCCGTCGGTGACATCACGACTGCGGGGCTTGATATCAACGGGGGTTTCTGAAGGCCTTGTCATATCAATCAAGGCTACTTGCGCAAACTATGCGGCTGACTTCTCCGGCTTACGTAGATAGAAATAGAGAGTTGGGGCAAGGAATGCGAAGTATGTGATAACGCGGATGTTCTCGGCTGCTTTGTGCCAACCGAAGAATCCCTTGATGAAGTCGTAGAAGGTTCCCGATGACCACATGCCGGATTCAACGGTCCAAGCCGGTTGCATTAACCAGCCGTTTTCCCAACCTAAAAATTCGCGATATTCATGAACTGATTTTCCAGCAAGACCTGCCGCAAACAGAATCAACAACACGGCCGTCACCGTAAAGAACTTCTTGATATCGATCTTTCGGCCACCGGCAAAAATTGCTATTCCCAAAGCAACTGCTGCGACTAAACCAATCAAGCCGCCGATAACTACTGAACTTCCTGATGTCGAAGTTGTTTCGGCGCTCAGCAAGAACAGCACCGTTTCCAGACCTTCACGCACCACAGCAACAAAGGCGATTGTGAACAACGCGGTCTTTGCTGAAGCATCAACCTTGGCTCGCAGTTCAACACTGAGATTTTGCGAATTCTTGCGCATCCAAAAAATCATTTGTGTGAGCACTGCAGCTGCAACAAGAGCAATCGTGCCCTCAGTTGCATACCCAACTTTGCCATTCAGTCCATCTAACGCAAGGTAGACAATGGTTCCTGCGACAAGACAAGAAAGAATTGCTACAGCAGTGCCCCACCAGACATAACGTGCGTCGGCCTTGCGGCCGGTCTTTGTGAGATACGTCAGCAAGATCGCGACGATCAATGATGCTTCTAGACCTTCGCGCAATGTGATGAGGAAACTGGAGCCCATGAAGTCAATGTTAGGCGAGCCTAACTACCCCCGTCAAATCCTTGTATGTCATTGAGTTATCCGCGCTTTTTCTGCAAAATCGCGGTCACTACCTTGCCATCGGCCTTACCTTGCGACGACTTCATGATTGCGCCAACCAAAGCGCCCATCGCCTTTTCTTCACCTGCGCAATACTTGGCCCACGCATCTGGCTGGGCTGCAATTGCTGCATCGACCATCGCTTCAACTGCAGATGTGTCGAGAGCTTCAAAACCTTTGGTCGCCGCAATCGCAACTGCATCGCCGCCGCCATTGGCAACGATCTCGGAAAGAATTGTTTTTGCTTGCGTCGCAGTGACTTTTGCATCGCGTTCAAGCAGCGTGAGTGCAGCCAAATCTTTGGCTGGCACTGCAGGGTTTGCACCCGCTTCGGCGAATGCTTGTTGCACATACACAAGTGCGCGCGCTGGTTCGCCGCCGGCATCGGCAACGAGTTGCACGTAGTCGTCTTGACCGCGTTCGACGATGACGTACACGGCTTCGCTTTCTTTGTCGGCACCAGTGAGTTGCGACAATCGTGCGCGGCGCGCGGCAGGCAACATCGGTAGTGATGCACGAATTGATTCGACCCACTCGGTGCCCGGGTCGAGCAGCACAAGATCGGGCTCTAGAAAATATCTGTAATCGTCGGCGTCTTCTTTGACGCGCAGTGTGTGCGTGCGTCCTTCAGAGTCATCCCAGTGGCGGGTCTCTTGCCGAATAGTGCCGCCAGACTCGAGCACATCTACTTGGCGACGTGCTTCGTAGTCGATGGCCTTGCCAACCGCACGAATGGAGTTGACGTTTTTGATTTCACAACGAGTACCAAATGGCTCGCCTGCTTTGCGCACCGAGACGTTGACGTCGCAGCGCATTGAGCCTTCTTCCATTTTTGCATCGCTCGCACCAACCGCGAGCAAGATGCTGCGCAACTCTGAAACATATTGGCGCGCCTGATCGGCATTGCGAATATCGGGGCGCGAAACAATTTCGACAAGCGGAACACCAGCACGATTGAAGTCGACAAGCGAATAATCGCTGCCGTGAATACGGCCACTTGTGCCACCAAAGTGTGTCGACTTGCCGGTGTCTTCTTCGAGGTGAGCGCGCTCAATACCAATGCGTACATCACCCGGCAGCATCATGAACCCATCAATGTTGATCGGTTGGTCGTACTGCGTGATTTGGTAAGCCTTTGCGAGGTCTTGGTAAAAGTAGTTTTTGCGGTGGAAGGTGCTTGCTTGCACTGTGCAATTGAGCGCTAGGCCAAGGCGTATCGCAAGCTCGACCGCGCGACGGTTGATCACAGGAAGCGCGCCAGGCAAACCGAGAGTTACAGGATCGATGTTGGTGTTTGGTTCGTCACCAAAATGGTTTGGACTTGCCGAGAACAATTTGGTTTTGGTGTCTAACTCGACGTGAACTTCTAGACCAATCACCATCTCCCAGCCGTTTGGCAAAATAGTTGCGTGTGATGGAGCAGATGATGCGTTGCTCATGATGCGCGCTCCAGCTCGGCTGCAACTCTAAACATGGTTGGTTCTCCAAGTGCTGGTGCAAGAATCTGCACACCAACTGGCATTGAATGGGCACCAGTTCCGAACGGGACGCTCATTGCGGCGTGACCAGCAAGGTTCGTAGGAATCGTAAAGATGTCGCACAGATACATCGTCAATGGGTCACTCGTTTTTTCGCCAATTGGAAACGCAACCGTTGGAGATGTTGGAGTCAAGATCACATCGCACGATTGGTATGCAGCAGCAAAATCATTGGCGATAAGCCTGCGAACTTTGAGCGCTTTGCCGTAATACGCGTCGTAGTAGCCGGCCGACAACGCATATGTGCCCAACATGATGCGGCGTTTTACTTCTGCGCCAAAACCTGCTGCGCGAGTAGCGCCATACATGCTGATCAGATCTGCTGATTCGACTCGCAAGCCGTAGCGCACTCCGTCGTAACGTGCGAGATTGCTCGACGCCTCTGCAGGAGCAACCAAGTAATACGCGGTAAGACAATACGAAAGCGATGGCAATGCAATGTCGACGATGGTTGCGCCTGCGGCCTTGAGAGCAGCAAAAGCAGCATCGAGTCGAGCGAGCACTTCTGGCTCGCAGCCATCTGGCATGTCGGCAAGTCTGCCAATGCGCATTCCCTTCACGCCCTGACCAAGCACTGCAGTGAGCGA
>WLKU01000078.1 GCA_009701105.1 Actinomycetota bacterium
ACAAAAAGAAACCAATGCCAAACTCGAAGAGTGGTTGCAGGAAAACCCAACTGAAGCGAATCGCATTGTTAAAAAAGCAGTAAGCGCAGCACAAGCTCGTCTCGCTGCAAAAAATGCGCGCAATGCTGTGCGACGCAAAACTGCACTCGCGGGTGCGGGCATGCCAGACAAGTTGAAAGACTGCTCAAGCACCGACGCCAGCGAAACCGAATTGTTTATTGTTGAAGGCGACTCAGCAGGCGGCACCGCTGTTGATGCACGCGATCCACGTACCCAAGCAATTTTGCCAATCCGCGGAAAAATTCTCAACGTCGAGCGTGCACGCATGGACAAGATGTTGAAGAACACCGAAATCCAAACGCTCATCACCGCAATCGGTGGAGGCATCGGCAACGACGAGTTCAATAGCGAAAAAGCTCGCTATCACAAAGTTGTGATTTTGGCCGACGCCGATGTCGACGGCAGCCACATCCGCACGTTGTTGCTCACATTCTTCTATCGACAAATGAAACCAATGGTTGAGGCCGGATACATCTACATCGCTCAACCACCTTTGTTTTCCACTGAAATCGGTAAGAGCAAGATTTATCTCAAGGACGACGCAGCGAAAGAAAAGTTCTTGCGTGAAAACCCAAACCACAAAAAGGAATTCCAGCGCTTGAAGGGTCTTGGTGAAATGGACTGGCAAGAGTTGCGTTCCACCACCATGCACGCCGACTCTCGCACGTTGCTGCAAGTCACAGTTGACGAAGCCGCTTTGGCAGAAGACATCATGAGCGTGCTCATGGGTGATGACGTCGAAAGCCGCAAATTGTTTATCCAAACCAACGCACGCGACGTGCGCAACCTCGACTTTTAATTCGCGCAAGCTACGACGAAGGAAACAGATGTATGGCCAGCAAAAAACCAGCTAACAAGATCACAAAGAGAGTTACAAAGAAACCGTCAGCTGCTGCTGGTGCGCCACCTGTCAAACCTCCTGCAGGTCAAGAAAACCTATTTGCCAATCCAGACTCAGTGCAGCCAGTGCAGTTGCAAGACGAAATGGAACGTTCGTTTCTTGACTATGCGATGTCGGTCATCATGTCGCGTGCACTTCCCGACGTGCGTGACGGCCTCAAGCCTGTGCACCGCCGCATCATTTGGGACATGGATCAGCAAGGATTTCGCCCTGACCGACCATTCGTAAAGTGCGCGCGCGTTACTGGCGACACGATGGCTCGTTATCACCCACACGGTGACGGCGCCATCTATGACGCTCTCGTTCGTATGGCCCAACCGTTCTCGTTGCGCCATCCACTTATCGATTTTCACGGCAACTACGGTTCGCCCGACTTTGGTCCTGCAGCAAGTCGTTACACCGAGTCGCGCTTGCACCCACTTGCAATGCAACTGCTTGCCGACATCGACGAAGACACCGTCGATCTCATACCTACATATGACGGCACATCGGAAGAACCGATTGTGTTGCCAGCACGCTTTCCAAACTTGTTGGTCAACGGCAGCCAAGGCATCGCCGTGGGTATGGCCACCAGCATTCCGCCACACAACTTGGGCGAAATCATTGATGCAACGTTGCATTTGCTTGAACACCCAGAAGCCACCCCAGATGATTTGATGAAGTTTGTCAACGGCCCCGACTTCCCAACCGGCGGTTTGATCTTGGGTCGTGCAGGCATCATCGACGCCTATCGCACCGGCAGAGGAAGCATCAAGACACGCGCCAAAGTTTCCATTGAAGAAGGCCGTCGTGGGCAAATGCAGATCATTGTTTCGGAATTGCCATATCAAGCAAGTTGTTCGGCAATCGCTTCGCGCATTCAAGAGTTGGTAGACGGTGGCGACCTCGATGGCATTGCTGACGTCAACGACAACTCATCGGGTGGCGAAACCAACCTGATCATCACACTCAAGCGTGATGCCAACTCAAACGTTGTAATGAACAACTTGTTTAAGTTGACTCAGTTGCAGTCCAGTTTCCCAGTCAACATGGTGGCCTTGGTAAAGGGTGTTCCTCGCACTGTCAACTTGCGCGATGCGCTTGTCGGATACATCGATCACCAAATCGAGGTCATTACACGCAGATCCACATTCCGTTTGCAAAAGGCAAATGATCGCAACCACATTCTCGAAGGTCGGCTCAAGGCACTTAATGTCATCGACGAAATCATCAAACTGATCCGCGGTAGTGAAGACGCTGCATCAGCTAAGGAAGCGTTGATGGGCAAGAAGTATGGCTTCACCGAGCGTCAAGCCATCGACATTCTCGACATGCAGTTGCGTCAACTCACGCGATTGTCACGCATCGATCTCGAAACCGAGCAAAAAGATGTGCTTGCACGAATTAAAGAACTGCAAGCAATTCTCAACTCGGACACCAAGTTGCGTGCGGTAATCAACAAAGAGATGTCGGCAGTACGCGACGCCTTCGCAACACCACGCGTGTGCCAGATCACTCACGATGTTGGCGAACTCGGCGTGGAAGACCTTGTCGATGACAAAGAACTGGTCATTGTGATGACTCAGGCTCAATACATCAAGGCTGTGAGTGCAGATTCATTCCGCACTCAAGGTCGCGGTGGTCGCGGTGTGAGCGGCGCCAAGATGAAGACCGACGACATTGTGCGCAACGTGATCTTCACAACAACGCATGCGTATTTGTTGTTCTTCTCAAACCGTGGCCGTGTATATCGCTTGCGAGCACTTGAGATCCCCGAGCGTGAGCGCACTGCGAAGGGCATCCCAATCGTCAACTTGTTGCCGCTGCAACCAGGCGAGACCATTCAGGCCATTATCGACACCCGCGAACTCGCTGGTGAGCGATTCTTGTTCTTCGCAACCAAGCAAGGTCAAGTCAAAAAGACCGCGTTTGACGAATATAACTCGAGCCGCCGTGATGGTCTCATCGCGCTGAAGTTGCGTCCAAAAGACGAACTTGTTCGCGTGATCGAAACATCGGGCACTGACGACGTGTTTATGGTGACTAAGGGTGGTCAGACAATTCGCTTTGCCGAAAAAGGTGTGCGACCAATGGGTCGAGCAGCAGCCGGTGTGCGCGGTATGAAGTTACGCACTGCTGATGAAGTTGTAGCACTCGACATCGCTAAGGACGACTCTGCGATCTTGTTGATCACCGAGTCTGGTTATGGCAAGCGCACACAACTCAACAACTTTGCGCGCAAAGGCCGCGGCGGTTTGGGCATGATCGGCATCAAGCTGACAGGCAAAAAAGGCAGCGTTGTTGCTGCTTTCATGGTCGGTCTTGATGACGATGTCGTTGTCGTTGCATCGGGTGGTACAACAATTCGCACCCCAGTCAAAGAGATTTCAAGTCAAGGTCGTGCTGCCACCGGTGTGCGCATCATGAGTTTGGGTGCAGGACAAGTTGTTGCATCTGCGGCACTGGTTCTCGCTCACGACGAAGAATAATCAAGCACTTCACTCCCGATACGCCGCGCGACAACGGAAGCGCAGTGCTCGGCGTTCTACTGAGTTGCGCATTTACTGCTTTGTCATTGGGTGGTCTTGTTGTTGTATCAACCCACATCATTGATCAAACACGAGCACAGATTGCCGCCGATGCGGCTGCCCTGGGAGCCGTGTATGGCGGTGAGTCAGTGGCGCGAGACATTGCATCACGCAACGGAGCACAAATGGTGAGCAGTGCAATACAAGACGATGGGGTGTATTCAGTGAGGGTGCGCGTTGGGCGTCAGTACGCCATAGCTAATGCGCGTGATAGTTGGGTCCAACAGTTGCCTACAATGTCACCGTGAGTACATCTCCAAAATCTGCGCCACGCATCCGCCGGGTAACCCGTGTGATTCGCGACATCGACCCATGGTCGGTGTTTAAAGTGGGATTAGTTTTTCACTTCGTTGCCTACCTGATCATGCTTGTGGCACTGGTGTTGCTGTGGAGTGTTGCGTCAGCAACTGGCACGATTGACAACATTCAGCAATTCATGAAGTCATTCGGATGGGAATCATTTGAATTCAAGGGCGGCCAGTTGTTTGTCAATGTCATGATTCTGGGACTTCTTGGTGTGGTGTTAGCAACTGCCCTCTGGGTTCTGGCAGCCACCATTTTCAACCTGATCACCGATCTTGTGGGTGGCATTCGCGTCACCGTGCTGGAAGAAGAGGTTGTTGTGGGCTCGGTTGAGAGTCACGGTAAGCGCTAGTAGGATTTGCGTCCCTGAATCAGATTCGGGGCTATAGCTCAGTTGGTTAGAGCGCATCCCTGATAAGGATGAGGTCACAAGTTCGATTCTTGTTAGCCCCACGGAGGTAATGCAGTGAATTTCATCCGACGCGTCCTGATGGTGCTCGGTATTGCGGGCATTGCTGGAGCAATTTTGAGAATCCGCGGCAAGTCTGAACCTTCAACACAGCGGGGCGGATGGCGTCCACTCAACCCACCAACTGACATCACTGCTGATCAAACAAACTCTCAGAACTAACCGCACACAATTCATGATTGGTATCTCAGGTGCTATTGGGGTAATCGGTGCAGGGGTTACCGGTTCGCGGGTAGTTGAGCATCTCGTTGCCACAAGTTCCACACCGATTCTGTTGCACGACCAAGACCTGTATGGAGCACAACGGCTTGCCGCAGTGCACCGGTCCCACAGTGCATCAGTGAATGTCGTCGATTTCGAAACTGTTGCAACTGCATCGGTGGTAGTGCTTGCATGTGGTTCGCCGCACGCTCCACTTGCTCAACAAATGCTTGATCGCGGAGCATCGGTGGTTTCGTTAAGCGATGATGTGTCAGACGTAATGAATCTTTTGAAGATGCACGATGAAGCGAGAGCAAAAAACAAGACGCTTCTGGTTGGCGCTGCTGCCTCACCCGGAATGACAGGGTTGTTGCTCAGTAATCTGCAATCCAACTTTGACGAAATTGACGAAGCACATGTGGCGTTGCATGGAACAGGTGGCCCAAACTGCGCCGTGCAGCATCATCGCGCACTTGCCGGCCAGTCAATTGGTTGGCACGACGGCGAGTGGTTGCGCAGACCCGGAGGCAGCGGACGAGAGTTGTGTTGGTTTCCAGAACCTGTTGGCGCCTACGACTGTTATCGGGCTGCAATGGCAGATCCTGTGTTGTTGAAGCGAGCACAGCCACAACTGCAGCGCATTACTGCACGAGTTTCTGCCAATAGACGAGACCGATTTACGGCGAGGCTACCCATGCTTGTGCCACCACACGCCGAAGGTGGCATGGGTGCGCTGCGCATAGAGGTGAGAGGTTTTCGCAACGGTTCTCGCGTTGTCGAAATTGCTGGAGTTGCCGAACGAGTTGCACAAATTGCTGGCGTTGTTGGCGCCACAACGGCACTGTTTGTGCATCGCGGACAAATAACAACCACGGGCACGTGTGTGTTGGGTCAAGATTCATTGCCTAACGCAGAAATATTGCGAGATGTGTTAACGGGTGGCATTCGACTGCACCAATTTGTGGGTACGTGATGTCACACTTAAACCACACCGAGATTCACACAGCGGTTCACGATCTCCTGCACAATGCTGGTCAACGGTATACCGATAAGCGTCGAGTGATCATTGACATCTTGATTCGGGCGGGCAAACCAATGCCGATTACCGACATATTGGCAAAGGCAAAAGATATGCCCCAGAGCACGCTCTATCGAAATTTGCTGGTGTTGGAAGAGACATCAACTGTCGTGCGTGTAGTTACCAATGCCGACAGTGGTTGTTACGAACTAGCCGAACACCTCATGGGTCACCACCACCACATGGTGTGCTCAAAGTGTGGTGTAGTGCGAGATGTGGTGGTGCCTGAAGGTCTTGAGCACGAGTTGGACAAAGCGTTAGAAAAAGTTGCTCGCCGTGAAGGTTTTACGATTGACCGGCATCAACTCGATCTCATTGGTCGTTGCAAAAACTGCAAATAAACAAATTGAATTGTTTTATTTAGTGTTGTGCTGATTTAACAACTTGATGACTTCTTCAAGTTGATCGCGCAGTTCGTCAACTGTCACCACATTGGCCAACACCAAACGCACACTGGCAAGTTCACGAGCCAAAAATTCGGCGTTGGCCTGCGTGCTCGCCGCAACAGCACGATCGGTCTCGGCTTGGCGACGATCGCGCAACTCTTGACGGTTTTGTGCGAGCAAAATTAGTGGCGCAGCGTAGGCAGCCTGCACCGAAAACATCAAGTTGAGCAAGATAAACGGGTATTTGTCCCACTGCAACGCGAGAAATAGCACGTTGAGGGTAATCCAGATGATGACCAAGATGGTTTGAATAATTAAGAATCGCGCTGTGCCCATCAAGCGAGCAATCGACTCTGAAAACTTGCCGAAAGCATCGGCTTTGTAGTGCACACCAAGTGGCGCCTGGCGGTCGCGTGGTCGTGCAAGGTTGTCGCGCTGTTTCATCACTACACCCCACTCGTTGGATGGCGGCGCCAGTTGGCG
>WLKU01000079.1 GCA_009701105.1 Actinomycetota bacterium
AACGCTGTCGGTCAGATGATCGCCGTGTTTCCCAACCCGCCGTCTATTGACTTGGCGCGCACACTCGACCTGGCCGGATATCGCTGGAAGGCTGTTTCATCAGCCGATGATGCCGCAAAGAGTGAGCCCGTTGAAGGTTGGGCTGGCGCAGTGGTGATGTGTGATGAAGACCCAGAGGGCGGTTGGGCAATCTGCCGATCGCTACGCAAAAACGATAACCCAGTTGGCCATATTCTCGTGCTCGTTAATGGCTCACAACTTGTCGATCTCGAAATGCGAGACGACTTGTTTGACGACTTCTGCTTGTCGCCTTTCCATCCCCGCGAACTCGAGTCACGCCTGCGTCACATGTTTTTCACTGAGATCCGCGGGAGTCGCGAATCACTTGTCGAATACAGCGGCCTGATTCTCAACCTTGAGACTTACCAAGCATCATTCGGTGGACAGCCGCTCGACTTGACCTACATGGAATACGAGTTACTCAAGTTCTTGGCGCAAAACCCAGGCAAGGTGTTTTCTCGTGAAACATTGTTGTCACGAGTTTGGGGCTATGAGTATTTCGGAGGAGCGCGCACTGTCGACGTTCACATTCGTCGCTTACGCGCAAAGCTTGGCGAAGAACACGCCAACTTAATTCAGACTGTTCGCAGCGTTGGATATCGCTTCGGACAATCCAAGTGGTCTGCTTAAACCACCACGCTAACTAACGTCACAATTCCAATCGAAGCAAACAACACTGCGGCTGCCCGCTGAATTTTGTTCAGAGGCACTTTCTTCTGCAACCACCCGCCTGCCAACACGGCAAGGCCTGACACGCTTGAGAGCGCAGCAATTGATCCAATACCAACGGCGATTGGATCATCGAACCTTGCCGCGAATCCCGCAGTTGCTAGTTGCGTGAGATCGCCAAACTCTGCAACCAAAATCACCGACGCTGCCGTCCACACCACACGCGCATTAGACATCGATGCAGACCACTTAGCGGTTTCATCGTGATCGGCAGATGCACCTGCGCGCCACGTCATGACTCCCCCGGTCAAGAACAACAATCCAACTAAAACATGGATCGGCGTTTTGGGAAGTTGGCTCAATGCAGTACCGAATATCACAGCAAGCAATACATGCGTCGCATAACCAAGAGTTACTCCACCCCACACCGGCAAGCGGCGTTGAAAGTGCGTCGACAGCAACAGTGTCGCAAACATTGTCTTGTCAGGTAACTCGGCAAGAAAGATTGCACTAAACGTGACAGCGAAATGTTGCAGCACGAAAAATCAATCAGCGATGCGTTGCATGCGCTTGGCAACAGTTCGATGTGTTGCGAGCATTGAGTCGACTTTGTTGCTCACCAGTTGGCCGTTGTCTACAACCAACTTGCCGTGCACGATGGTGTGTTTGGCGCCAGTTGGACCACAACGCAACCATGCTTCGATTGGATCTGCAACAGCACCGGCGAATGCAACTCCTGTCAACGACCAAATAGCAAGATCACCAACTGCACCCACACTGATTTCGCCAATTTCACCAATACGACCAAGGCAACCTGCCCCACCGCGCGTCGCGATCTCGAGTGACATGCGTGCCGTGCCGGCTGCTGCTCCATTGCGCAACTTGGCCAACAGCATTGCCTGCCTGGCCTCGAGCCACATTGAAGCGGAGTCTGCTGACGACGAACCGTCTACGCCGAGCCCAACGTGCACGCCTGCTGCACGCAAGTCAACAACTGGCGCAATGCCTGACGACAAAATCATGTTGCTACTTGGGCAATGCGCAACACCGATCTTTGCTTTGCCCAACTGCCGAATTTCGTCATGGTTCGGCATCACGCAATGTGCAACCCACGCACGATCGGTGCACCAACCCACATCTTCCAAATACTGGGTTGGTCGACAACCAAATGTTGCGATTGAAAATGCATCATCTTCAGAGTTTTCGGCAAAGTGTGTATGCAAGCGCACATCAAGTTTTTCGGCAAGTTGAGCGGACTCTGTCATTAGTTGTTTGGTCACGCTGAATGGTGAGCATGGTGCGAGCGCAATGCGCACCATCGCACCGTGCGATGCATCATGGTGTTGCTCCACCGAGCGTTGCGACTCAGCCAAAATCACGTCATGATCCTGCACCACATTGTCTGGTGGCAAACCACCATCTTTTTGCGACAACGACATTGATCCGCGCGTTGGATGAAAGCGCATCCCCAAATCTTTTGCCGCCGTTATCTCGGCAGACAATAAGTCGCCACCACCCGCAGGATGCACATATAAGTGATCAGTCGAAGTTGTACAACCCGACAATGCCAACTCTGCAAGACCCACCCACGCCGAAACATTGGCGGCCTCTTCGTCGAGCGTGCTCCACAGCGGATACAGCGTCTGCAACCAGCCAAACAAAGCAGCATTGGTCATCGGCGGAAATGCCCGCGTGAGGTTTTGATACATGTGGTGATGCGTGTTGACGAGCCCAGGTGTAACGAGGCAATCAGTTGCATCAATGACGCGAGTTGCTTGCGGTTCAGAACCTGCGGCCCCAATACCAGAAATCAACCCGTTGGTAATTGCAACCCAACCGCCAGGTATTTCTCTTCGAGCGTTATCTACGGTTGCAACGAGTGTTGCGTTGCGAACAACAAGATCGGCTGTTGAGTTCAGTTGTTTAACTCAACAAGTTCGCTGCCGGCGTTACGAATGTCCCCGTCGCGCTGCAGAAAAAAACCAAGTAGCGCTGCGATTCCTGCGGTCGAAAGACCCACAACAATTGGAAATGAGAGCAATGCGATAATGATGATAATTGCGCCAGGCATGTTATTTACCGTAGTGGCTTGAAAGCCCAGGCTTCAATTTCTACTGCTCCGCCAAATGGCAATGACGCCACACCAATAGTGCTGCGAGCAGGGCGGCTAGTCATAAAACCTTCTACATACGCGGTGTTGAACGTGCCGAACGTATCCATGTCTGTCAAGAAGCACAGTGTCTTTTTGACATCGTTAATCGTCACACCGGCGCTCGCGAGTTGGGACTTGAGGTTGACAATTGCTTGTGCTGTTTGCGCTGCAACGCCGCCCTTGACAATCTTGCCGTCGACCACACCGAGTTGGCCAGAAACAATCACCCAATCACCTGCACGAACCACTGGCGTATATGGGCCAAGTGGTGCGCCAGATTTTGCTACTGGCTTTTTTGTAGTTTTCTTGGCAGCTTTTCTCGCTGTCTTCTTCGCGACTTTTTTTGTTGTCTTCTTTATCGTCTTTTTCTTGTTAGTGGCCATACTTCAATCGTACTATTGAGTCATGATCTCGAGGCGCACATTTATCACCGGATCACTTGGAGTCGTCGGCGCTACGAGCACTGTTGGTTTAAGTTCCTTGCTTGCAGGTTGCTCCGGCGGTTCAACCTCAACAACAGACTCTGTTCTGGGATTGTCGGATGTGCAATTGGTGCAGCGATTTCCCCAAGTATTAGTTCCTGGCAATGTTCGACTTCCGTTTTCACTCGCAAACCAAGCCGGCCTTCTTACAACCGACAGTGGCGTCGATCTTCCTCAAACATTGACTGCAAAACTTATTAACGCCGACACACAGAAAATTGTTGCCGAAACCTTGTCGGCCGACCGACACGACACCGGACTTACGATTCCCTACTGGCCGTTTCGCGTCGATATCGACAAACCAGGAATCTACACCTTGGTAGTTGACGGCGGGCCAGCAGAAGGTGCGGCAATACAAGTGCTCAATGCAACAGAAGTGTTGATCCCACTTGTTGGTTCACAACTTCCTGGTTTTGATACTCCAACGTTCGATGATCATCGTGGTGTTGAGCCTGTGTGCACTCGCACTCCAGAGCCATGCGAGTTTCACAACATCACACTCAACGAAGCACTTGCGCTAAAAAAACCGATTGCGTATTTGGTTGGCACGCCAGCACACTGCAGCACCGGCACATGTTCACCCGCACTCGAAGCGCTAGTTGCAGTTAAAAACTCAATTGGGGATGCCATGACATTTCTGCACGCCGAGATTTACACCGATGACAAAGCAACAACGGTTGCACCTGCAGTGGTTGCACTCAAGATGGAATACGAGCCAGCGATCTACATCACTGACGCGAGCGGAAAAATAGTTGAGAGATTTGATGCAATATTTGACGCGGACGAAATCAATGCAGCAATTTCAAAACTCAATTTGTAATTACTGAAATGCTGCTAATAGGCAGCCCTAACTCATTTCAGGAAAAGCTATTGCCACAACCACATGAACGAGTTGCGTTCGGGTTGTTGATCTTGAAACCAGCATCTTGCAAACCATCTTGGTAGTCAAGACTTGCACCAACAAGAAGTTGTGACGACGCTGGATCAACGATCACGCGAATCTCTCCGAATGTCACTGTCTCGTCGTCGGCAGCAACATCGCCGTCGAAAAACATCTCATATGAAAATCCAGAGCAACCTCCGGGACGAACTGCAACGCGAAGTGCAAGATCGGTTGCACCTTCTGCTTCGAGTAATTGCTTGACCTTATTTGCGGCT
Organism: Actinomycetota bacterium; assembly: GCA_009701105.1. Next base: position 4,522 of record WLKU01000079.1, read on the forward strand.
GATTCGGTGACCGTGATCATGGGAGCCTCTCTCAAGATTGTTTGTTACTAATAAAACTATTGAGATCACACTACCGTTCGTCGCCTTGTCTGTCACGGCTGGCACGTCTGTCATGGCTGTTATATCTCAGGTATCAGTAGCGACCTGACGGTAGGTTTAAGCCATGACTGGCAACAAGCCACAGACCGCGGGTGCAGCACCGCCGAGCGTTGCAGAAGTCACCTTGCGCCTGAAAGCGGTGATGGACCCCGAATTGGGCGACAACATCGTCGACTTGGGCATGGCAGCAGTCGAATCAATTTCTGCCGACGGCGTCGTAGCGATCGCCATGAAACTCACCATCAAGGGTTGCCCATTGCGAGTGCAGATTAAAAAAGACATCGAGTCGCGACTCGAAACGCATCCGGGTGTCACGAAAGTGACTATCGACTGGGGCGAGATGACAGCCGATGAGCGCACAGCCGTCATGACACGCGCACGTTGGAATGCTCGAGAGCAAGCACCCGACACACAGATTCCTCTCAACACACGCATCTTGGCAATTGCGAGCGGTAAGGGCGGTGTCGGCAAGAGTTCAGTCACTGTCAACTTGGCAGCAGCACTTGCAAGTGTTGGCCACACCGTTGGTGTACTCGACGCCGATATTTGGGGTTTTTCAATTCCCCGCATGCTCGGAATATCTGATCGCCTTGAGGCTCGTCGCATTGACGGCATTGAAAAGCTGCGAATGATTCCAAACGAGCGAGTGGTTGGAAAAGGTTTACTCAAAGTCGTATCAACAGGAATGCTTGTTGAAGACGAGAGCACAGCGTTGATGTGGCGTGGACTGATGCTCACCAAAGCTGTTGAACAATTTCTCAACGACGTGCACTGGGGTGAGCTCGATTACCTACTCATCGACATGCCACCGGGCACTGGCGATGTGCAGATGGGTCTTGCTCGCATGTTGCCACGCACTGACCTGGTCATTGTCACCACTCCATCGGTGTCCGCACAAAAAGTTGCAATCCGTGCTGCCGACATGGCGAGGCGTAGTTTCTTGCGTGTTGCAGGTGTGATCGAAAACATGAGCGCGTTCACCTGCGAACACGGCGAGTCGTACCCGCTCTTCGGTGAAGGTGGTGGCCAAACTCTTGCCGACGAAATCGGCTCTGTACTACTTGGTCAAGTTCCAATCGAAGCGGCAGTGGCTAACGGTGGAGATACCGGTGAGCCAATCGTTTTGACATCGACTGGTCCAGCAGCTCAGGCGTTTCTTGCAATTGCCGCCAACATCATGAACACCACAGTTCCTGTTACCGAAATGGGTGGATGCACTGCGCGCGACCCAGAAGCCGTTCAGGTTGCAATCAGCAAACGCAATTAATTCGTAACTAGTTAATTTACGTAGTCCGCGTCGCCCGGCATTGAGATGCCAATCACTTTGCCATCTGCATTGGTTTTTATCTGCGGCAAAATTGTTGTTGGCATGCCAATCTTCATTGATGCCTGCAAGGCATCATCCGCAGTTGCGTGCGGTACCAAAAACTCGAGGTTGCTCGTGGTCGGTGGAATCATCGCCAACTCGCCGCGCTTATGCATCGCTAGTGCTTCGGTTGGTGCAACCCACAAGCTCGCAATCGTTTCATTGTCGTCGTGTAGCGGTTCTTGCGCGTCTGGTGCTCGCGCGATAAAAAACCTTGTATCAAACCTGCGCGGCTCGCCAACGGGTGTGATCCAGTGGCTTACATAATGAATATTGTCGGTGACCAAACGCAATTTTTCTTGGGCACATAGATCAATGAGTGACAGCGTTCCGTCATGTACTTCGTGGCGTGCAAGATTAAAGCGATCAACTTTTGCTTCATCATCAAATCGCACGACATCATTGCTTTCGGTTGATCGTGCGAGCAACACG
>WLKU01000008.1 GCA_009701105.1 Actinomycetota bacterium
CAGGCAAGAGTTTTGCGGTTTTTGAGGTGGTGGGGCTTGACCCTGTCGGTATCGTTACCCCGTTCCCGCCTATAAGGAGTCGTAGTGGCCAAAGACCGTATCGATCGTGACGAAGAAGACCTAGTCCGTCTCTATCTCACCGACATCGGTCAGTACGCCCTCCTCACAAAAGACGACGAAGTTCGTTTGGCCAAGGCTATTGAGACAGGCAAAGAAGCAACAGCCGAGCTCGACAAGAGCGACAAGACGCTCACTCCAAACCGTCGCCGCGAGTTGCGCAAAGATCAGCGCGATGGCACAAAGGCCGAGCGTCAGTTCGTGCAATCCAACTTGCGCCTCGTTGTTTCGATCGCCAAAAAATATCAGGCATCGGGTTTGCCACTTCTTGACTTGATTCAAGAAGGCAACTTGGGTTTGATGCACGCCGTCGAAAAGTTTGACTGGCGCAAGGGTTTCAAATTCTCTACATACGCAACGTGGTGGATCCGTCAGGCCATTACTCGTGGCATCGCCAACACTGGTCGCACCATTCGCCTCCCGGTTCATGCCGGCGACACGCTCGCACGTTTGCAAAAGGCGCGCTCGCGCCTCGAGCTCAAGTTTGGTCGTCCTGCAACTCTTGCCGAGTTGTCAAAAGAAGTTGAGATGCCAGAAGACAAAGTGACCGAGGCATTGCGTTTTGCTGCCGAGCCACTTTCGTTGTCAGAGCCATTGCGTGAAGATGGCGATGCCGAACTGGGTGATGTCGTAGAAGACCGCGCAGCAGAGTCTCCTTTTGAAGTTGCTGCAACAGCATTGTTGCCAGAAGAAATCTCGCGACTACTCGCACCTCTCGATCAGCGCGAGCGCGAAATTCTTGCACTTCGCTTTGGTCTCGATCGCGGTGAGCCACGCACACTCGAAGAAGTTGGCGAAGCATTCAACCTCACTCGTGAGCGCATTCGCCAAATTGAGGCACGTGCAATGAGTAAGTTGCGTCACCCGTCGAGCGACACCGGCGCGCGCGACCTTCTCTCGGTTTAAAGCCGTCACTGGTTCACCCGTGCTGTGCACGATCGGTGACCTCATCGAAGATGTAGTTGTCTGGCTCAATAGCGAACTGAATATCGGCAGCGATAGCGACTCAATCATTGTGCGCACTCGTGGTGGAAGCGCAGCCAACGTTGCGATGTTTGCCGCACTGACCGGAACACCATCACGATTTATCGGTCAGGTTGGCAACGACAATCTTGGCGAGCAGTTGTGCACATCACTGCGACAATCGGGTGTCGATGTGTGCACAGTTGCCGAGGGTCGCACAGGCTCGATCGTTGTGTTGGTTCAGCAAAACGGAGAGCGCACATTTCTCACCGACCGCGGTGTTGCATCAGACCTTTCGGTTTTTGATGCGTCGAATCTCACTGGTGTTTCAATCGTGCACGTGCCTACGTATTCACTCGCCATCGAGCCACTTGCAACAACTGCTGTTCAATACACACGTGCTGCGCGCACGGCTGGTGCGCTGATCTCCGTTGATGCATCATCTACTGCAGTGTTGCGCGATTATGGAGTCGATCGATACGCCGCGCTAATCGCGTCTATTGCACCTGATGTATTTCTGTGCAATAGCGACGAAGCTGAGTTGCTCAACATTCATTCTGCACATCCAATGTCTGGTGCCGACCTCACTGTGATCAAGCGTGGCGCACTGCCAGTCACGGCAATTACCGCTTCAGGAGCTGTCACCGAAGTCGTGCCACCGTCGGTTGCAAACATTGTTGACACAACTGGTGCAGGCGATGCCTTTGCGGCAGGCTTTTTGCCTGCCTATTCGTCATCGCGCAATATTGTCGACGCAATTACACTTGGCAACTCAATTGCAGCACGAGTATTGCGCTCACCCGGTGCCACACTGGATGCGAGATGAAAACGAATTCTTCAATTATCCAAATCAGCGATGAGGTGCGTGACGCGATCGTATCTCATCGCGCCGTTGTTGCACTTGAGTCGACTATTTTTTCGCACCTCGGTTTGCCATCACCCGCAAACGCCCAGGCTCTTACTAATTGCATCGCAGCCATTCGCGAAGCCGGCGCGGTTCCGGCAATAACTGCTGTCATCGACGGAGTCGCACGCGTGGGCATCAACGAATCAGAGCACGAACGTATCCTCGGCCCGGCCAAAAAAGTTGGCGAACGAGAAATCGCTCTCGCCATTGCACAGCGTTGGTCGGTTGGTGCCACAACTGTTTCGGCATCACTGTTGCTTGCCAGCCGCGCAGGCATTGGTGTGTTTGCAACGGGTGGTATCGGCGGCGTGCATCGCGATTCGCAACTGCACGGTGACATCTCCGCCGACTTAGGTGCACTCGCAGCACATCCTGTTGTCACCGTATGTGCAGGTGCAAAATCATTTCTTGATTTGCCGCGCACACTCGAATATCTAGAAACGCTCGGCGTGCCAGTCGTCGGTGTTGGTTGCAACGACTTCCCCGCATTTACGGTGCACTCGAGCGGCTTGCCCATCCCTGCCCGTGTTGAAAACGTTGAAGAGTTGTGCGCGTACACACAAGCCCACTTAGCGCTTGGCCGCAAAGGTGGCATCCTTGCGTGTGTTCCGGTTCCACTTGCTGACTCGCTGGACAAAAACATGATCGATTCAGTGATAGAGACTGCACTCAAGTCAACTGCCGACGCAGGCATTGTTGGGCCTGCGGTCACTCCACATGTACTGGGTGCAATTGCTGCCGCCACGGGTGGAGCAAGTGTTGTTGCCAACTTGTCGCTGGCTCGCAACAACGCAAGTATTGCTGCGCAACTTGCAGTCGCACTCACGCACTAGTTTTCTCGCGCTAATCCGCAATTCTGCGCCAAACATCGCAAAGAGTTTTGGCGGAGGCGGACGGGAATCGAACCCGCCGAACGAGGATTACTCGTCCCAACCGCTTTGAAGGCGGCGGAGTCCACCAGGCACCCGGACACCTCCGTTTATCACCGTATCTAAGCACTTGTAACTAAATCAACGTCACTTAGCGACAACTCCCGTACACATCGTGTCTAAACCGATTCGGTGATTTCGCACTGATCGTGAATGTGGAGGTCGTGATGATTGTTTGTTGGTCTGTCAAAGGTGGAAATGGCACCACAGTTGTAGCGGCGGCATTGGCTTTAGTTTTGGCTCAGCGTCACGAAGCAGGAGCACGCCTCATCGACATGTCGGGCGATACTCCCTCCGCTCTCGGCATGTCTGAGCCCGCATCCGAGGGCATCGCTGAATGGTTGAGTGCAACCGATCATCCCGGTGCCGAGGCGCTCAACAATTTGATGTTGCCAGTCACTGCACACCTTGGAGTCATTCCTCGCGGTCGCAACATCATCGTGCCGTCATTGGCGAATCCAGATCGGTTGCGTGATCTTGCACTTGTCGTTGCCGAATCAGACTTGCCAACAATCGTCGACGCGGGTAGTGGTCTCGCAACGATTCCGATTATTGAGTACGCAACTCAATCGCTGCTCATCATTCGTCCGTGCTATTTAGCTTTACGTCGGGCATCGCTGCTCACCACAAAACCACATGGCGTCATTGTGATTACCGAGCCTGGTCGCGCACTTGGAGTGCACGATGTTGAATCAGTTGTTGGTGCGCCGGTGCTCGCTGAAATTCCATTTGATCCCGCAATTGCTCGTGCGGTTGATGCAGGACTGCTCGCAGGCCGAGTGCCAACCCTGCTTGCTAAACATCTTGCAGATGTGTGTTCACCGTTGAGCAGGCCTTGACGATGGACACTGCAATCCAACTACCAGTCGACACTCACACACGTGCACTCGTCCACACGTTGCAACAACATTTGCGCAACGAACGCGGCGATCTGCTCACTGCAGCCCATGTTCACTTACGCAGTATCGCTCCTCTGCTTTCTCATCCGCTGCAAGAAGTCATCGCATCGCGTGCGGTATCTGGCATATCTGGTCTTGGCGCACTTGATCATTATCTGGCACGAGCCGATGTGCGCGAGGTCATGGTCAACGCCGGCACAGACGTCTATATAGAAGACGAAACGGGCGTGCATTTGGTCGACAAACTTCCTGTCGGCGAGGTTGATGCAATTATCGAGCGCATCTTGCTGCCGCTCGGTAAACGACTCGACAGGTCGTCGCCAATCGTCGATGCTCGACTGGCAGATGGCTCTCGGGTGTGTGCGGTCATCGCGCCAATCGCCGTCGATGGGTCATGTCTTTCTATTCGTCGGTTTCATGTGCGACCAATCACGCTCGATAATTTTGGTGGAGACGCGACTACTGCACTTCTCACCGAACTGGTTCAGCGTCACTGCAATGTGCTCGTCGTTGGTGCAGCTTCCACAGGCAAGACCACGTTGCTCAACGCGCTGTGCGCACATATCCCTGCACATGAGCGCATCATTACCGTTGAAGACACAGCCGAATTGCAGTTGCAGGCAAGTCATGTCGTGCGACTCGAGGCCCGACCAGTCACGGCAGAAGGTGTTGCGGGCATCTCGATTTCCGAACTCTTGCGCACCGCATTGCGCATGCGACCAGACAGATTTGTGGTGGGCGAAGTTCGTGGTGCCGAAGTAGTCGACATGTTGGCAGCAATGAACACAGGCCATCACGGATCATTTGCCACCTGCCACGCCAATTCTGCCTACGATGCACTGCTGCGACTTGAGTCGTTGATGTTGCAGCACTGCGGGCAATGGCCGCGAGAAGCTATTGCTCAGCACATATGCGCGGCGATCGACGTTGTTGTTTCCGTCGGTCGCCACGCAGATGGTTCGCGGTCAGTGATCGAGATCAGCGAAGTATCAACAACGCCTGGCGCAACATGTCGTCCGCTCCTTCGCCAAGACTTCTGTAGTGGCGTGCGCAGCGAGTTGCGCATTGGCCAACTCACTCGCGGGCGATCATGATCTGTGCTGTTTTCAACATTGCAATTAATGTCGTAGTTCTCATAGTCGGCACGCTTTCATTTGCTGGGGCATGTGCCTTACTGATCACACCGCCTCTCACCAAGCATTGGTCGAGGCGATGGTTGCGTGTGCGGCTCGGTACAACTTCGCACAAAGCCACAGCTACAGCCTCACCAGCAGCAACAACCACGACACCAATTCTGCAAACTCCACCTGCCATCACCGACTTCCTTGACGCGATTGCCCGCGATGTGCGCTCAGGTTTTTCACTTGCATCCTCGTTTGTGCAATGCAGCGATCAACAACTAGATAACAATCATTGGAGTCAACCTGTTGCTCAACAATGCTTGCGTGGTGTCGTACTTGCCGATGCGCTTGTCGAGTGCGCGCTGCCCACGTGGACACCCGAGATTCGTTTTGCAAGTCGCACATTGGCAGTAGCAAGTGCGGGTGGCGCTGGCGTAGCACCTGCTCTCGAACACAGCGCATCCGTATTGCGGGAGCAACAGGGCCTGAAGCTCGACCGAGATGTGCAGGCCGCTCAGGCGCAGTTATCTACCAAAGTACTCACGTGGTTGCCCATCGCAGTGTTTGCATGGATCGCAATCACGGATCCCATCGCTCGAAGTTTTCTACTCAGTACTCCAACTGGAATGTGTTGTGTTGCTACTGGCATCACACTCAACGTTGCAGGACGCAAATGGATGTCGCGAGTTGTTAGCGATATTTCGGTATGACTTTCACGATCATCGTCATTGCATCTATTGCATTCTGGTTATTCAAGAGACGCAACCGCAATGTGTTGCCAGCCCAACTTGCACGCCAGCTTCCAGAATTCATTGACGCCGTTGTGTTGTTGATGTTTTCTGGCAACACACCTGCTCAGTCACTGATCGCCGCGCCCACATGGCTCGAGCCTCCGTTGCGTGAGATTGTTTCGAATGTATCCCAACAGCTATTGCGCGGCAATCGGTTGAGTGACTGTGTCGCGTCATTGCGACAACTCATTGGCAGCCCTGCATTCGCGCTGGTTGACGCACTACTTTCCGCCGATAGAGACGGTCAGTCGATTGCCAACACACTCGATCGTCTTTCCAATGAATCGCGCATGCAACGCAGGCGCCAACTCGATGCCGACATCCGCAGACTTCCCGTGCGACTCACGTTCCCACTTGTGTGCTGCATCCTTCCCTCATTTGTGATGCTCGGTGTTGTGCCGATGATCGCAACCGCACTTATTCATCTCAATCATTAATGAAAGAAGGATCATGAATCACATCTACGCATATTTCATGCATGTACTGCATCGTGTTCGCTCGGTGTACACAAAACAAGACGAGTTGCACGACGCTGGTCAGGCAACAACCGAATACGCGCTCGTGCTGCTCGGCGCAGCAATTATTGCGCTTTTAGTCGTGGCATGGGCCACCGATGGTGGTGGTGCTGGGCGTATCGGCGAACTCTTCGACAGCGTGATTGGCAATATTTTGGGTCGTGCCGACGCAGTCCAGCCGTAGCCACTGAAATGCGCGCTTACCGGAGCGAACCCGACTCGGGACAAGCAACGGTTGAACTCGCGCTTGTCATGCCACTGATCATCGGGCTATTGATCATCATTCTCAACGTTGGTTTAGTTGTACGCGATCAGCTTGTGGTGTGGCATGCAGCAAGTGCCGGTGCGCGTGCCGCTTCAATTTCGCCAGACTCTCCCGATGTTGTGCAACAAGCAGTCGAGGACGAAGTCGGGTTGCGACCTCTACATCTATGGATTGTTCGTAATGAGCAACTCATCACCGTCGAGGTGCAATATCCGCGCACTATCAACCTGTGGTTGATCAAACACATCGTTCCACCACTGACTTTGTCGGCCACTGTCACGATGCACGTGCAAGATGTTGGGTAGCGTGATGCACATGCAGTTGTCGTCATCAATTATTCGTGATGGCCCACAATCAGTACTTGTCTTTGCAGGTGAAATCGACCTGGCAACAGTGCCAGAATGCTCCGACATGCTCACCAAATTTGTCGATGATCATGCAGGACGCGACATTGCAATTGACCTGTGTCAAGTAACTGCGCTCGACGACACAGGAGTTGGGGTCATCTTGGGTGCAGTCGCTCGTGCTCGCACATCGGGCTCGCATCTTGCGCTCGTCATTGACGACCAACACATGCGCGCTCGTTTCGGTCTCTAACACTCAAGGTGGCGGCACAACCATCACCATTCAGTTTGCTTAATTTTTAGGTTTCTTGCGCGCACCTTTGCGATCGTAAGCACGGTCGTGCACTGCCTTTTGTTCTTCGAGTTCAAGTTCTTCGGCCACGAGCATTTTCATGTTTGCAAGTCGCTCCAACGACACATCGCCACGTTCTACCGCTGCTTGCACAGCGCAGCTCGGTTCGTCTTCATGCTTGCAATCACGAAACTTGCACGACTCGGTCAACGTAAAAATATCGCTGAATGCCAATTCGATTCCGTGGTTGCTCATCCACAAACTCACCGCACGTAAGCCTGGCGTATCAATGAGCCAGCCACCGTTTACGAGGCGCACGAGTTCGGCTGCCGTTGTGGTGTGGCGACCGCGTTGGTCACCTTCGCGCACCGCCCCAGTTGCTTGGCCATCGTGGCCAGATAGTGCATTAATGAGGGTTGATTTGCCAACGCCGCTGGCTCCCAATAACGCAATTGTTTGCGGCGCACTGGCAACGCTCTTTGCACTGTCATATATATACGTATAGGCGCGCAAGCCGTCGAGCCCTGCCCCAGTCTTGGCGCTCGCAAATAGCAGTGGCACACCAGCAAGCACGGGCTCAACTCGGCGCACCATGAGCGACAATCCATCGGCATCCATTTCATCGATTTTGTTAAATACCAAAACTGGTTGTGCACCGCTATCAAAGGCCAATACAAGTTCTCGTTCGATGCGTCGCAAATTTGGGTCTTGCGTTGCGGCTTGCACAACGAGCACGGTGTCGATATTTGCTGCAACAGTGTGCGACTCTGCGCGTACGGTGTCCGACGATGCACGGCGAGTAAGTGCCGAACTGCGCGACAGCACGTGATCAATTTTCTCTAAGTCATCAGAAATAATCACCCAATCACCAACAGCAACTTCTGCGCCGATGTTGCGAACGCGTTCGACACCATCAATCGCGTCATGCACCCCGCTTGTAAGAATTGTGCTCCATCCGCGATCGATTCTGCTCACTCGACCGAGCCTTCGGCTATGTTGCAACGACGTAATGTAGTATTTTTTTTCAATCAATTCAGTCGCAAGTCGCTCATTCCATCCAAGTGCAAGAGCATGTGCTGCGTCATCACGAGTGGTGGCATTTGCCAAACCTTCATGTGCGTCATTGGTCATTTCATTACTCACGCTAGCGAAATTAAACCCTTACTGCATTTGGCTTTACGTGGATAGCCTTGACAAGACAGTGCTAAACCACGTAACGATGAAAAGTCATGTCTAAGCCCCTCGTCATAGTCGAGTCCCCCGCCAAGGCCAAAACGATCGCCAAATTTCTTGGTGATGGCTTTGACGTACGAGCTTCCGTCGGCCACATTGCCGACCTTCCAAGCAAGGGTCTCTCTGTAGACGTCGATAATGGATTTAAACCGACGTATGAATTGACCGAGCGCGGCAGCACCATTATTAAGGAACTAAAAAGCGTTCTCAAGACGGCCAGCGCCCTCTATCTTGCAACCGACGAAGACCGCGAGGGTGAGGCAATTGCTGCGCACTTGTTTGAGTACCTCAAGCCAAAAAACATCGAGACTAAGCGCATGGTGTTTCATGAAATCACCAAAGCTGCGATTGATGCAGCAATTGCAAATCCACGAGACATCGATTACAAACTTGTTGACGCAGCAGAAGCACGCCGCATTCTCGATCGCTTGTACGGCTATTCGGTGTCCCCAATATTGTGGCGCAAAGTCAACCGTGGACTTTCTGCAGGTCGTGTTCAAAGCCCATCCATTCGTTTGGTGGTCGAACGCGAGCAAGAACGTATGGCTCACATCTCGGCTGCGTACTGGGATCTCGAAGCGGTCACAGCGACCACACCGCAATTCACTGCAACGCTGCAATCAGTTGATGGGGTACGTATTGCCACAGGTAAAGATTTCAATGAAAAGGGCATCGCCAAAGAAGCTGTAGTCGTTATTAATGAAGCGCGAGCCCAAGAGCTTTCGGCGGGCCTGCAAGGTGCCACTCTCGAGGTGCGCAGTGTGGAAGAAAAGCCATACCGCAAGTCGCCAAAGGCTCCATTTATGACGAGCACGTTGCAACAAGAGGGTGGCAATAAGTTGCGCATCACCGCAAGCGAAGTCATGCGTGTTGCCCAAGGTTTGTACGAGGCCGGATACATCACCTACATGCGTACCGACGCGGTCACTCTTGGTGCCGAAGCACTACACGAAGTGCGTACTGCAATCTCTGCAACTTATGGCGAAGAGTTTTTGTCTGCCACAACTCGCGAATACAAATCAAAGGTAAAAAATGCACAAGAGGCTCACGAAGCAATTCGTCCGGCGTTGCCTTTGCGCAGCCCGGAAGAACTTGCACCTGAGTTACGTGCCAACGAACTTGCGCTCTACCGACTGATCTGGCAACGCACGCTTGCATCGCAGATGAATGACACGTTGGGCACCACGCTCACTGTGCGGTTGGGTGCAATCACGCCAGGCACCAACCCAGCCAACTGCGAATTTTCTGCGAGCGGAACGACTATCACGTTTGCTGGTTACCGACAGGCATATCAAGAAGTTGTAGAAGAGTCAGCTGATGATGCAGAAGAAAAAGAAGCGTTGTTGCCTGTGCTCAAAGTTGGCGATGGAGTTTCCGTCGAGACCATCAACGCACTCGGTCACAACACATCACCTCCTTCGCGTTTTACCGAACCAACATTGGTGAAAAAACTCGAAGAACTCGGTATTGGTCGTCCATCAACGTATGCATCCATTCTTGGCACCATCATCAACCGCGGTTATGTGTGGAAGAAGGGTCAAGCGCTTGTTCCGTCGTGGACAGCGTTTGCGGTGGTCAAGTTGATGACCAACTATTTCACCACGCTTGTTGATTACACATTTACTGCAACGGTCGAAGAAGAGTTAGACGAGATCGCCGAAGGCAAGCGCGTTCGCGATGCATGGCTTGCCGAGTTTTATTTCGGTAATGGCAAAGAACTTCCTGGACTCAAGCCGCTCGTTGAGCACAACATCGAAAACATTGATGCCGCAACGCTCAACGCGTTTCATGTTGGCCTGCACCCAGTGAGTGGCGACATGATCGAGGCCCGACCAGGCAAATTTGGACCATATATAAGGTGTGGCGAGCAAACCGCCGGCATCCCAGACAGCATGGCCCCCGACGAACTCACTGTCGAAACAGCGATCGAAATATTGGCCCGCCCAAAGTTTGAAGAACCAATTGGCGAAAAAGACGGTCTGCCCGTTTATAAAAAGACGGGCAAATACGGTCCGTATGTCATGTGGGGAACGCTTGACACTCCTCCACCGGGCATGGAAAAAGCAAAGATGGTTTCATTGTTTAAAGACATGACCATTGAGGCGCTGACGATTGATGATGCGCTCCTGTTGTTGTCATTGCCGCGCACGGTTGGCTTTGACCCAGCAGATGGAGAGATCATTACTGCACAAAACGGTCGCTATGGCCCATACATCAATAAAGGCAAAGAGAGCCGCACACTCGATACCGAGCAAGAGTTGTTTACGTTCACACTCGAGCAGTCGCTATCAAAGCTTGCAGAACCTCGTGTCTATGGCCGTCGCGGACCAGCAAAACCACCATTGCGCGAGTTTGGTACCGACCCAGTGAGCGGCAAACCAGTTGTTGCAAAAGATGGCAAGTTTGGTGTGTACGTGACAGACGGCGAGACGAATGCAAGTCTTACTCGCGGTGATCGTTTGGAATATGTAACTCCAGAGCGAGCATTCGAGTTGTTGGCTGTGCGCCGCGACGCAGACCCATCACTCAAGCGCAAGAAGGCTGCCAAGCCAGCCAAAAAGGCAGCAGCGAAAAAAGTTGCAAAGGTTCCTGCAAAGGCAGCAAAAAAAGTTGCTAAAAAATCTGTAGCAAAAACAGCCAAGAAAGTCGCCAAGAAAAAAGCCTCATGACTCTTGGCCGCTACATCGCCTTTGAAGGCCTTGAGGGCTGCGGCAAATCAACGCACGTGACTCGGCTCGCCGATTCACTCGGGGGCATTGCAACTCGCGAACCAGGTGGCACAGCAATTGGCGCGTCACTTCGTGCAGCAATGTTGGATGCGTCCAACACCATGCTCTCGCCCCGCGCCGAAGCACTCATGATGTCGGCCGATCGCGCACAACACCTTGACGAACTCGTGTTACCGGCGTTGCGTGCCGGCAAACACGTGGTCAGTGATCGCAGTGCATTTTCTTCGCTCGCGTACCAGGGTTATGGGCGCATGCTCGATTTAGACGAACTCAAGCGTTTTAACAACTGGGCTATCGCTGGCAACTGGCCTGACCTAGTTGTGTTTATTAACGTACCACTCGAACAATTGCTTGAGCGCTTAAAGAAGCGTGAGCTCGATCGTTTCGAGCGCGAAGACCGTGCATTTTTCGAGCGCATCTTCACTGGCTTTCATGCAATGGCGGCTGCCGACCCAACTCGTTGGCTCATCGTTGACGGCACGCCGCCAAAAGACGAACTCGCTGCAACAATTCTCACTCAGGTTTGCGAGCGCCTCAAGATCAATTTGCCATGAGCGCTGCGGCTGGTACTGCAAAAAGTGTGTGGCAAACCGTTGTTGGCCAGTCGCATGCAGTGCAACAGTTGCAACATCTTGCAACTCAATCAGTGCATGCCTATTTATTTGTAGGGCCAGAGGGTTGTGGCAAGGAAGAGGCTGCGCGCGCGTTTTCTACTGTGCTCATCACGGGCTCAGATGACGCGAAAACTCGTGAAGCAAAACTCATTGCGCGTGGTGCTTACTCTGACGTGAATGAGGTATTACGTGAGGGTGCTGCGGTCGACAAAGACGAGGCCGACAACATTGTGCGTCTGTCATCGACAACACCCACCGAGAGCAAAGTCAAGATCGTCATTATTCACGAATTGCATCTCATGCGTGACTCGGCTGCAGTGCGCTTGCTGAAGACGATTGAAGAACCACCGGAACGAATGATTTTTATTCTGCTAGCCGACCAACTTGTGCCAGCACTTGCAACCATCAATTCGCGTTGTGTCGTTGTCAATTTTGTGCGTCCCGACGACACACAAATTGCGGCAGCACTAATTTCCGAGGGCATAAAGCCCGATCTTGCCGCCTCAGTCGCACGCGCAGCATCGGGCAATCTCAGTCGGGCTCGTCATCTTGCGACCGACAAATTTTTGGTCAAGCGCCAAGAGGCGTTTGCATCGATCCCGCCCCGCCTCGATGGCACTGGTGCGCAGGTTGCTGCGCTTGTTGACGAGCTGTTCGAACACATTGATGAAGCAGTAGCGCCATTGCTTAAAGCTCATGTAGACGAACTATCAACTCTCGAAGAGCGTGTCGCTCTCACGGGCGAGCGCGGAAGTGGACGCAAGGCATTGCAAGACCGCCACAAGCGTCAATTGCGCAAGTTCAAGACCGATGAATTACGAAGTGGTCTTGCAACTATTGCTGGCGTGTATCACGCACTTGTTGTCACGCAACCCACTCCGACAAATTCCGATGTCTACATTCAAGCAATCGAACGAATCCATAAAGCAACGGGAGCACTTGGGCTCAATGTCAATGAAGCCTTAGTACTTCAGGCACTCTTCTTGCAATGTCCTTCGCTCATGCCAATGCCACAAGTTGCGCCAGTAAACTTACCCACTTAATAGCTAAATACCCGCCCAGGTAGCTCAGGGGTAGAGCAACGCACTCGTAATGCGTAGGTCGTGAGTTCGATTCTCATCTTGGGCTCCACTTTTCGGAGACTATGTTTAATAACGTGATCGATCAAACCAATATCAACAAATATCAGTCACACTTTTTTGAGATTGCGACTAAGACTTCAATTATTGGATTTTCGTCAATTTTGTGTCTATCCGTAATTGCTGGTATCGGTCTTTACGATTCACTGCTAGTTGCATTGGTCGTAGGAACCCAGATTACATCTGGTGCCATGATTTGGTTACTGTTACGACGCAACTGTGTAGTTACTATGCCGGAACTTCTCGGGATGGGGCTAGCAATAGGAAGTATCGCCTCAACGGGGGTCTCTCAGATTCTTCGAACAACCCCCGTCCACGGCATTGGTTGGGCGTTGCCATTGCTTATCGTTGTAGTAGCAAGTGCTAAATCTTCAATAAGAACTCCTTCAGCATTTATTGAAAAAATACCCCGTTTCGACGGTGCAATCATCGCTATGGCGATACTCTTTGCACTCAGTTATTGGTGGGTCTGGATCTTGCCGGTAGCACTATTTCCACTGTTTTTTTATTTCCTGTTAAGTGATCCACGATCTTGGTTCTCGTCATTGCGAGTGCGGCTCAAATTTTTAATCGCAGTTGCAACTGGCACGACTCTTTTTGCCATCGCTATCTGGATCCGAAATTCAAATTTGTCTTGGTGGATTTTTTCCCATGACCAAACTTTCCTAGAAGGAATTGCTACATCCGTCAATATTTGGGGGCCTCAAGAGAACATTCATGCTGTTGGCATACCAGATTCGTATCACTGGTTTGTTCTTGCTTGGTCAGGCATGACTACCAACGCTGCGGGACTAACGCCACTCATTGTTATAACAAGGGTTCTGCCACTATGTGCCTTCCTCGGTGCAGTACCTCTAATTTGGGCTTGTACGCGTCAATTAACGAAAATCAGTTACTCACCAGTAATTGCCTTACTTCTTTTTGTTTTAGGTTCTAATTACCTTAATTTGCAACCAATTCGATTCACTAATTCGCCCACATTTATTTTTTCGATGATGTGGCTTCTTGCCTTTGTGTTTACCTTCGTTGAATGCTTGCGAGGCCAAATGCAGTTTGGTCTAGGAGTTTTAACCCTGTTATTCGTCGCCAACTTCGGTGGGAAGGCTTCAAATGGTCCGATTTTGCTCTCTGGGGTTCTTCTCTGTGCATTAATCAATTTTCTATTTTTGCGAAATCGTTCAAGGTATCGATTCCTTAATTGGAGTTCCTTCCTATTAATAATCAGCTCGATTGTGGTCTATCTGCTGCTCTACAAATCCCAATCAATAATTGGTGACAGCAATATATTGCGCATCGACATTGCATCTGTTGCTTCTGATCTCGGTGCTGCACGTCAGAACTCTTTACTTATAACCAAAGTTTTAATGACAATGTCAATTATTGCAATTTGCTCGCCAATTTTTTTGATTTCGTCACCACTTCTTCTCAGTCGATCTTCCCGCAAGCAACCTGAGTTATATTTCTTTTTGGGTATTTCACTGTCCGGAATATTACTCACTTCAATATTTGGTCATTCGGGTGCATCAGAATTGTATTTCCTGCTTAGCGCTCTAGCAGTCGCCCCCGTAGTTGCCGGATATGCAGTTCCGCTCTATACCGAAAATACCAATAACCTTCATTTGAATAAAAAGCTCTATCTGGTCTTTGCTGTGACATCCATTTATACGATTTGTACTTTTTTTCTTTGGAAGTTATTCGCTAAAAACACTAACGCGCAAGAGACGTACTACGCCCAAAAGATAGGGGTTGCCTTCTCAGTAATTGTAATTTTGATTTTTTTGCCGATTATTTTCTTCCGAGTATCTATTAAAAGTTCTTTTAATAGAGACGCTAAAACATTTCGACGATTGTCTCGACTCGTCATCTTGATGACAGTATTACTTACTCTTGGAGTGATCCATCAATGCGATGCTGTTATTAGATTTGTTAACTCTAGTAATAAAGATCCTAATGATTCGAACTTATTACAGGGTTCCACAGGCGAACTTGCCGCACTTACGTGGCTGCGAGAGAACAGCGATGTAAACGATATTTTAGCGACGAATCGATTTTGCATTCCACTTAGTGACTCGTGTGATGCAAAATGGTTTTTAGTTTCAGCCATAACACATCGACGTATGCTAATTGAGGGTTACAACCGAGGCACCGACGACGTGTCACAGGACGAGCGCCTTCCTGAATGGGCGAAATCTCTAAGTCAACCCCTATGGGCGCAGCAGCGACTTCTACATTCTCTTGGCTTCGCCGAGTTTCCGAATATCAGTGATTATGAATATCTCAGATCCAACTCTGTTGCTTGGATGGTTGTAGATCATACTGCTCAGTTTTCAGGTACTAGATCGTGGCTTCCATTTGCTGAAGTTGCTTTTCAAAATCAAGATATGTCGGTATTACGTCTTAAACAAACTCCATAGTCTTTACCTAAGTAAGAGATCCGCCATTTTGTACGAATTGCACCGCGGCTTCGAGCTCGGGTGACAAAAAGCGATCCGGCCCTGGGCCTGCAACTGTTTTACGCAAACGGTCGCGCACTGCACCCGTAACTTTTGATGGTTTGAGTGGCGCACGTAAATCAAGCGCGCGTGCCGCAGTGAGCAACTCGATAGCCGCGATGCGCTGCATGTTGAGCACCGACAATCGAAGCTTGCGCGCCGCATTCCAACCCATTGAAACATGATCTTCTTGCATCGCCGAACTCGGAATTGAGTCAGCACTTGCAGGCACAGCGTTGCGCTTGTTTTCTGACACCAAAGCAGCCTGTGTGTATTGCGCGATCATGAGACCGGAGTCGACACCAGGGTCGTCTGCCAAAAATGGAGGCAATCCATTTGATCGCGCCCTGTCGAGCATGCGATCTGTTCGGCGCTCCGACATTGATCCCAAGTCGGCAAGCACTATTGCCAAAAAGTCGAGCACATAGGCAACTGGTGCGCCATGAAAGTTGCCGTTTGAGCTCACTCTGCCATCGGGCAACACCACAGGGTTATCAATAGTTGATGCAAGCTCACGCGTTGCAACAAGCGTTGCATGAGTAATCGTGTCGCGCACTGCACCGGTTACTTGCGGTGCACAACGCAATGAATACGCATCTTGTACCTGATCATCGTTCTCGAAGTGAGAAGCAACAATTGGCGAATCCTTTAATGCGTTCAACATATTTGCGGCACTTATCGTTTGCCCTGGGTGCGGGCGTAGTGGTTCGTGTAACTCAGGCTTGAAAACTGCATCAGTGCCGAGCAACGCTTCAACGCTCATCGATGCAATCACGTCAATCGAATCGCAAATCACTTCCATGTCGGCAATCGCCATGATCAACATACCGAGCATGCCGTCGGTGCCGTTGATGAGTGCAAGACCTTCTTTTTCTTGCAACTCCACTGCTGTGATGCCAGCTGCCTTGAGCAACTCTGGCACTGGTCGTTGCATACCGTCAGTACCAACTGCCTCGCCCTCACCCATAAGTACGAGTGCGCAATGAGCGAGCGGTGCTAAATCGCCACTGCAACCGAGCGAACCAAACTCGCGCACAACTGGAGTAATGCCTGCGTTCAACAAATCGGCCATCGTTTGGGCAATCACTGGCCGCACACCCGTGCGACCCGAAGCAAGTGTCTTGAGACGCAATGTCATAAGAGCACGCACAACCTCACGCTCAACTGGTGCGCCAACGCCGGCGGCATGCGAACGAATTAATGATCGTTGCAATTGTGCGCGCTGCTCAACTGATACGTATCTATTTGCAAGCGCTCCAAAACCAGTTGACACCCCATACACCGGTGTCGAAGATGCAACGAGTGCATCTATATGACTACGCGAAGCGGCCATGGCTGCAAGCGCACTATCGCTCAAGCGAACTGTTGCCCCATCGCGGGCAATGGCAAGTACATCTGCCATTGTCATACCGCGCTCATTGATCACGACTTCAGCCACTTAAGCCCCCTTGGACGCAATGAAATCTACCGTAGAACGAACAATGGTGCAGTCGGATCACTTGGCTACGATTGAACCCATGATCGCAGTCGTATGGCACTTTTGGTTGGGCTTGATTCTTTTAATTGCTGGCGTAGGGGCAACCGTCAACGTCATCGTTGGCTATGTTGCCAAAGTCTCGTCACTCAAATACCCAAACCGTCGCCAACGCAACGCGCAAAAGTAGAACGGTCGGGCTGATGCCTGCCGCACTGAAGGATTTTCGCACTCATCCGCTCGTCGCCGAATTGTTGACGAAGTGCACATTTGCACCGATCAAAAAGTCAATTCATTGTGCCGTATCTGGCGGTGCAGACTCAGTGGCACTTCTCGTATTAGCTGCGGCTCATGGCACCGACGTAACCGCATGGCATATTGATCACGGTTTGCGCAATGGGTCATCTGCAGAAGCACAAATTGTGCATGACATCGCAATCGCACTTGGTGCAAAATTTGAATCGCGCACAGTTGTAGTTGAAGCAGGTAGCAACTTGGAAGCTCGAGCACGTGAAGCTCGATTTGCAGTATTGCCCACCGATGTGGCGACTGGTCACACCGCCGACGATCAAGCAGAAACCGTGCTTGTTAACTTGTTGCGCGGTGCTGGCATGCGCGGACTGTCTGGAATGCAAGGCGGCCCCTCGCATCCGATCCTGCAGCTGCGCCGCAGCGACACAGTTTCGTTATGCGATGCGCTTGACATCGCGGTCTTTCACGACCCGAGCAACGACGACGAAAGATTTCAACGCAATCGCATTAGACACGAAGTGTTACCCCTCTTGCAGTCGATCTCGCAGCGCGACGTGGTGTCGGTGATTGCACGTCAAGCCGATCTTGTGCGAGATGACGACGCATTATTAGATGAACTCGCGAGTGCAATCGACCCAACTGACGCCAAAGCAATATCAGCAGCGCCCCAGGCACTCGCCCGCCGAGCATTGCGCATGTGGCTTGCTCACCCGTACCCGCCAGACTTGGCCACAGTTGAACGAGTGCTGTGCGTTGCCCGAGGTGAAACGCCTGGGTGTGATATCGGTGGTGGCCGTCAGGTCAAACGCAGCCAGCAACGCCTCAAAATTATTGCTCTTTTCTAAACATCACCCATTTTCAATGGTGTATCGTCTCGCGGTGATGTTGAATATCGCGCACATGCGCCAGAGTCGGAGTTAACAAATGCCCCCAAAGTTACGAGGAAAGTGGGCGCTCGGGATCACCCCGCGCAATCTCACGTGGATTATCAAAGACAAGCTCGCTATTTGTGAGCGCCCTGGCGGCTACGGCATCAACCACCGTCGGGTTCGCCGCCAAGAAGAGATTATTTGGCTTCGTGAAAACGATTTTGGCTGCGTCATCTCAATCATCGGCGCGCCGCACAACTTGCACAACTACGACGAACTCAACCTCACTTATCGCCATAGGCCACTAGTCAATAGTGACGAAATGGATCCCTGGTTGCGCGTGTTTTACAACGATATTCGCGAGTTGATCGATGGCGGCACGAAGATCATGATTCACTGCGAAGAAGTGAGCGACAAGCTTGTTGGGCTCATGGGCGGATACATCAGATGGTCGGGACTTGTCGATGACACGTCACAAGCCATCATTCTCACCGAGCGCATTGGCGGACGACAGCTAGATACTGAATCACGCGAATTGATCTTGCGGGTTCACGAACTTCGTTAAAGACTGCGCTGCACTGTCATGCGCGTTGTAGTAATTGGAGCAGGAATTGCCGGGCTTATGGCCGCGCAATCACTTGTCAAGCATGGTCACGAGGTAACCGTTGTTGATAAGGGTCGCTCGCCTGGCGGCCGTTTAGCAACAAGGAGAATCGACAATGCAACGCTCGATCATGGCGCCCAGTTTTTTACTGTACGAGATTCTCTTTTTGAATCATATGTTTCAGAGTGGATTGCATCTGGTGTAGTCACCGAGTGGTGCCGAGGTTTCGACGCCACTGCTCAAAACAACGATGGTTTCCCGCGGTACCGCGGCGTGCGTGGCATGACCGATATTGCCAAACATCTTGCGCAAGGGCTGGATGTGCGATGCAACACGCTTGCTTTTTCGATTGCGCCTGGCGCAACGAGCAAGTGGCAACTCAAGATCGACGACGGTTCTGTGCTTAATGCCGATGCCATCATCGTGACGTGCCCCTTACCGCAGACATATGCACTGCTGGTCACGGCCGGCATCGAATTGCCCGAGTCAATGTTGCGCACCGAATACGACCGCACTATCTGCTTGCTCGCAGTACTCGATAGACCATCTGCTGTTATCAAACCGGGTGGATTGCAAAACCCAGATGAGACATTTTCGTTCATTGCCGACAATGCAATTAAAGGCATCTCGTCAGCCACTGCACTGACTCTGCATGCCAACCCAAAATTCAGTCTTGAACATTGGGATACCAGCATCGACGATGTGCAACGTCTTTTGCTCGAGCGTGCTAGTCCGTGGATTGGTGATGCAACCGTAATTACTAGTCAGATTAAAAAATGGCGCCTTGCAACACCGCTCACTATTTGGCCTGAGCGTTATTGGGCTCACGACATGATCGTGCTTGCGGGCGATGCATTTGGCGGACCAAAGATTGAAGGCGCAGCGCTTTCTGGGCTAGCCGCTGCAAATTATCTGCAGCAGATTATTTAGCGAATAATTGATGCAAGCAGTGCGGCTGGCGCAGCACGCAATGCATCGGTGACGACACCCTGTGGCATCCGATCACATTCGGTCTCTGCCATGTGCACGTAATTGTTTGCACTCTCAATAGCACTCTGAATACCCGAATGTGCGCGCACGATTGCAAGAGCGCGCTCTCGCTCGGTTTGTGAAAGTGGCTTGCCAAGAAAACTTCGCAATTCGTCAGAATCATTCGACTTCTGTGCGAGCGTCAACAACACGGGCAGCGTGTACACACCTTCTTCCATATCGTGCCCAGCACGCTTACCGAGCTCTGCATCCGTCGCGATCACATCCAAGATGTCGTCAACAATTTGGAAAACCATCCCAAATGCAGTTCCATAATTTGTGAGCGCATCAATGACCGTTGCATCGTGACCAGCCACGAGTGCACCAATGCGAGCCGATGTTGCAAACAACGAAGCAGTTTTGCCCTCGATACTTACGAGATATGACGGCACTGTGCGTGCTACCGAGTAAGTGTGTTGCAGTTCTTCGATCTGACCCTCGCACAACTGCGCAATCGTGCGAGCCAACAACCCCGCAATTTCATTACCCAATGATGCAGCGATGCCCGATGCGCGTGCCAACAAAAAGTCTCCGGCAACAATCGCTTGTAGGTTGCCCCACTTGGCATTAACGGTGTCTACGCCTCTGCGCATCGTCGACTCATCCATCACATCGTCGTGGTACAACGACCCAAGGTGTACGAGCTCGCACGCGATTGCTCCTTGAATTACATCCTCCGACGCTTCGGCCTTGCTACCTACCTGTGCCGCAGCAATAGTCATTACTGGTCGCAGCCGTTTTCCACCAGCAACGATCAAGTGTGACGCAAGTTCGGTTAAATACGCATCTCGGGTGCGCACCGCGGCAAGCAAAGCAGCCTCTACGCGTTCGCGGTCGCCATCCATGGTGGGCAGGGCGAGAAGGGGCGAGGCAAGTGCCATGCCACAAGGCTACGCAGGGTCGCTTGTGAAATGGCGAACGTGGCGCCCACTGTCACAGCATGACGAGAGCACACTTCGCAGATACACTTCACCACAAGTTCACAAGTTTCATCTAGACGTGAAAAGGCGGTCTATTCAGTGTTCGAACGCTTTACCGATAGGGCCCGCAGGGTCGTAGTGCTGGCTCAAGAAGAAGCCCGCTTGCTCAATCATTCGTACATCGGCACCGAGCACATCTTGCTCGGCCTCATTCATGAAGGCGA